>NZ_JBFSUL010000041.1:0-45274 GCF_041467395.1 Vibrio sp. 10N.247.310.98
TGGACATAAAAAGACCCCCAATAATTGGTGTCCAACTATTGGGGGTCAGTTCAAAACGCTGTGGCTTTCTCTTTTTGCTGATAACTGCCATGTGAGTTAGTTGAGTAACCAATAGCTCACTGGGTTATCTGGACACTGATAAGGACCACACTCAACAAAGGTAGCGATAGCATTGAGTGCAACCACGACGATGGCTAATAAGCACGCCACACGCCCCAAATTACTCATCTTATACGCTTCTTGCGATGGCTCTTTATTAGTCAATATTAGAATGACAGCAACCGCTAATATGGTCGCAGTAAATAACACGAAAGCCCAAGTGTAATAGTGCATTCCAAAGATAGGACTCCAATAGCCAGGCGTGCCTGGAATCACGTGCAATGAGACCTGCCGTAGTGAGGTGGCGACACCATACAAGGCCCCGATCAAAACAATGCCATAGTGACGAGGTTGAGGCCCATAAACCACATTCAACATGAAGCCAAACGCAACCATCACAAAACCGATACGTTGCAACAAACACAGCGGGCAAGGCAACTCATGAAGCACAAACTGAAGGATAAAGCCTATCAACAGCACTACGGTCATGCCGAGTAGGCCAAGCGTATTTAGGAGCGTTAACTGATTTCGATTCATGTGAGCTCCTTACAATAGGATAGGTAACGAGTCGGTCGCATGGTGATTAAACCAATACAACCCAAGAATCACAGAGCCCGCAAAAAAACCATAAGCCGCGGTCTTCTTGTCGAAAAAGGCGCATAGCATCGCCACAAGTAACAACAAAAATAATAAATACATCATAAGAGGTATTTCCTCGCTATTTATCAAGTTCGGTCATATTGAACGTCAAAATGAATATCCACACCTACGCCCTCAATCATTCAATTTCGGAAAACCTATGGATTACGGATTTAAAATCATCAACTTAATACTTGTTAGCAAGCTCTAACCTGTCAAGTTACTGTTACTAACAGAGTGCTTCCCCTACCCAAAGATGCAAGTAACACGCCGATATAAGCAAAGTGAGCACCGCTCAGCATTAGACATAACCGGAAACAGAACATAGATATTACGATTGGCTACACTTACCAAACAGGGATAACACTTAAAGAGTGAATGGCAAGGAAACATAATGAAAACAACACGATTAGTCTCAGCCATTTTTCTTACCAGCCTTACCTTTCCCAATATCATTTGGGCCAACTACACGATCGTTCTACCCGGTCAACATGAGCAAGGGATCGACTTACAAGGCAATGAAATATCAGCCCACGATGTGGTTGATTGGGAGCTCAACAATAGTGATTTGATGTTTGGAGCGAATGCAGAGCCGAGCCTCAACAACAAAGTCCAGGCCGTTGGCTACATGTACAACCAAAAGTTAGAGTTAAATTCAGGCCCGTTCGAAAACGAAATTAGAGACATCGCTGAACGATACGACATCGATTACGAAGATTTTTTTCTACACTTTTCAGAAGACACCATCCTTGCAGAGCCTGACCCGACTCATGGTGAGAACACTCTATTAAACCGCAAGCCTATGCTCGTTGGTTATACCGAAGACGAAATGCACGCAGGTTTTGCCCTTTACCAACCCACACCTTGGGATACCGATGTCTTTGAACATTTCCAACAAGGGGGTGCGCTCTACATTTATCACTCTGAAAAGTTTGACCATTTAGAATTTGAATTTTCACGCTTTGCACAAGGAGGAAAATTTCGGATTGAATATCCATCTTCGATGAATGCTGAGAATCATGTGACCGATTGGTCTCAAATCGAAATAACGGAAGATGGCACCAAGAACATGACTCAGAACCAAGCGGTAAACTGGCTATTACCCGCAGATTGGGTAAGAGCAAGCACTCATGATGGCAGTGGCCAAAGTTATGGTGGCGGCCAATTTTTTGGCTCATCTTTTGTCCGTGATGGTGGGCGTTTATACGTTGTTAGAGTGCGCTGGCAAGGCCGCGCAAATGATATTCGACCTCGTTTAAACCGTGTTCAACTCGGGGATAGCTTTCCGAACGTCGCTCCAAAAGACTTGTCATCAGCAGCAGTAAATAACCGCTCTCCCGATAAAACAACGCATTGGAGAAAAATTCTTGGTTTCGACCAGTCGGCCGATCTCAACAACGACAACTATTTATCTCCTGCTGAATACCAAAACCGAAGCAACAAGTCTGCCACAGCTCGATTTCGTTGGCAGTCCCGTGTTATTCCTTTTGGTCGAATGTGGGACCAAAATTCGTCATGGTCGCTAACCAATCTGGCTAATCCCGGGCTATTGATGGCAATGGGCAGTTATTATGGTCAACACTGGACAAAACTAGGACTCCGTGGCGCCTACAACGATGACACCAATAAGCTCTTAGGTAGCAATCAATTTGATATTTACTCTGGGGGAAACATCGCTGAGCTTGATGCTATCGCAGGCTCAACTGAAGCGGATGAACGCTATAAGCAAGAGTTCACCGCCTTTCTCAAACGATTGACTGCCGTTAATGACAAACCATTAATCGGGCTAAACATTGGAACGGCTAACCTCTATGGTCGAAATGGGCAAGCGCACCTTATCGATGCAGGAAACCTGTATTTCAGGGAGCACTATATATTTCCGTCAACGGGATTTAGCGGCTATGGCGGGCTATCGAAGTTTTGGGATAACTCAGCACTCGGCTATTCAGGGTCGAAGGTTATTCAACAAGCCACTACGCGCTATGGACGAGTGCAGTTCTTTGGAAACAACCAAGAGAATTGGCAACAAGACCAGTACTCAACTCTCGCTGTCTATTACCTCAACTACCACCCTGAACACAGCTATTTCAATCAATGGAACAACAGTTACGTGTATGGGAGCAACAACACCACAACAGATAACTTCTGGAAACCGGGCGTACCCAAAAACATGGCTTATAAGCCCACAGCATTGCTCGATATCCCTCTTGGAAAACCTTCAGGTGTGATTCCTTCGGGGTTTGAACCTACCTCATTGATGCTCTCAACTCGTACTCCACAATCTGAGGATTACACGATTGTTGGCAACACTTCGCAATCCCAGGTCACTCATCAAGACTTACCTAATGGCAAGGTTTCACTGCTACCGACTCATACCTATTTCCTTTATCAATCAGATAAGCAGGTTGTAGAAGGCGGCCCAGAAGACATGGTGATAGCCAGAGAGTTTGAGCATGGACGAGTTCTCTATCGCACCGATTTTTATGGGAAAAATGCTGACTTTTATGCTGCAGAGAAAATCTCGATTCGATTAGACCGACCAATGAAGCCCGTAAGTGCTGACGGCAGAGTGGGAGAGTATGTCGATGAAGTACAGATCGGTGGCTACCAAGGTTTGCTATTACTTTACTGACTCGGTTTAAACTCGAAATAGCAATCATAAAACAAAAAAACCTAGCGAGTGACCGCTAGGTTTCACACATAAAAACGAGTTAGTCTCTGCTTACTTCAGAGGATCATTATCAGGCAAAGCGTTGTGTATCCATAACGCTAGGCGCTTCTTAATATTTGCACCATCCAACTTACTGTCTGGTAACGGAGTGATTTGATTTACTTCAACAAGAAATAGATAAACAGCCTTAACCTTGATTGGTTGAGATGAGTTCGGCAAATCGAAACCTTGCAACTTTGCCATTTTAAAACCGACTTCTAGAGCCTTCTTAACCAGCTTATCTTCATTAATGATCTTCGCGGTTTTCGACATATCATCTCCATCATCTTCGTAGATTGAACCTTGAGTATACCAAACTGAATCTAAGACAAGATTACCGCGCTCTCAATTCGAACACTCTCTTTGATAAATGACATTAAACGAATTCAGCCCCTAAATAGATACCTGCCTAATTGACATGTACAGGGCGGAAATCAATACGCAAACGGTATCTTAACAAAACACTCAATAAGTGAGACCTTAAGCCCAGAAATCAAAACGGAGCGAATTTTAGCTTAATATCCAACAAAATACCGAATACTATATTTTCTTATAAAAATGATAAGCACTCTCTTTTCTATAGATAAACCACTGTTATTTAACTGATTTTATATAATGATGACTTAGTTCATATTTACAGTCACCTATAACGAAAACTTATTTACAAAACACTCATTAAGAAAATAGAATAAATCCACTAATTTTATACTGGTGTTAAAAATGCGTTACCTATGGGCTTCATTCTGTCATAAAAACCCTGTTCCCGGACGAATCGTTCATATCCTTGTTATGTTGATAGCGTTAGCTTCTATCGTCGTGCCACTGATTTCCAAAGATGCAACAACCATCATCGCCTCACTGTGTGTCGCGCTTGTATGCTTTGTACTGTTTGTGTTCTTTGCGCTAGCCGACAAAATGCGTTCAGGTATGCATTAATCAACCCTATATTCGCCAAGCATTCTCTTTTCTAAACATCATTATAAAATGCATGCGACCAAATACGGAAAAGCCCAAAGTTATTAGCTTTGGGCTTTTCTTCTATAGCGAAATCTTACATATTCCAAATAGCCTGTAGTTAGAAATTACAGCTATCAATCAGGCATCACCACAATACCCATGCTTTCAAGCAGTTGTTCTTGTTGCCACGCGACAATTTTGATTCCTGTTGTATCTACTTTGCGAGGATCTAACCCTTCTAATTCAGCATGGCATAAATTAGCACCTTGCATACTGAATTGCCCCCATACATCTTCCGAGAACACACCTCGGCTAAGATCAGACTCTTTCAGTGACGCGCCGTCAAGGTAAGTGCCTATCCAACGGTTCTCAAACAGCTCACACTTCTCTAAACAAGCTTGTTCAAAATTGGCGTATGACAGATTACAGCCCGTAATATACGCAGAGCAAAAATACATTCTATTGCTTACCTGGTTGGCAAAATTCGCACGAGTAAAGTTCGCCCCTTTCAGGTCACAATCACGTAACTCAATACCGTAGCAATTCGCGTTGCTAAAATTCGCCATCGCCAACTGACAGTTCTGAAAACTTGCATCACGCAAATCTGCAACATCGAAGTGGCATCCCTCAATATCGCCTTGTTCGATAAACTTACAGTTAATAAACGTTGCATCACGTAAGTTCGAACGTCTGAAATCACAACGGATAAACGTACAGGCTGTAAATGTAAGCTCTGATAAGTCTTGCTGAGCAAAATTGTGGTGATGATAAGTGCTGTTATTGGTGTCCATTTAGCCCCCTAAAGAAATTAAGCTAAGACTACCATTGCGATCTCAAGAAAACACCAAATTAAAAACCAACAAAAACAGCAACTAAAACACCCCGATTTGGTCATTTTAAGGCACCAAACAAGCTCTTTAAGGTTGTTATTTTCGTTTTATAGCATGCGCTTATCTTGAAAAAAGTTTTGTCGCTTAGAAGGGGTCATAGAGAAAAATCACTTTGACGAAACGAGTCAATTATTGACCGTGCCCTAACGCGCTAGACTGGACGGTTGGTATGTTGCTGGTTACACTATTCCTCATTCTCAGCATAAAGAGTAAGAACAATGAAAGACATGCGACAAGCTATGCTCGATGCAGGGTTTAGCCTTATTAATGAACACGGTTTTGCTGGTGTTGGCCTGATGAAGATCATCAACCAAGCGGAAGGCACGAAGGGTTCTTTTTACCACTACTTTAAATCCAAAGAGCACTTTGGTGAGATCCTTCTTACTAACTACTTTGATGAGCATCTCGCTAAGCTAGACGACTTTTTAAGTGATGAGTCGCTTTCTCTTCGTGACCGCGTAAAAGCCTATTTCGAGTTTTGGTGTGCATCGAAACTGACTGAAGACTTCAATATCCAATGTCTTGTCGTAAAACTGGCGGGAGAAGTATCTGGGTCTGCTAACCCGTTGCAATCGACCATGGCAGAAGGCGCTGAAAAGATCATCCTGCGTATGGCAAAACTGTTTGAAGAAGGTAATGAGGCCGGTGATTTCACTATCGCAGAGCCCGAATCGCTGTCTCGAATGCTTTATGGCCTATGGCTAGGCTCAACGCTCATGGCCGCCATGCAGCGTAACCGTTCGATTCTAAACAACGCCATGGATGAAACTATTCTTGCCATGAGCTCGGCACAAGAATCGGCTGACTAGATATACCCGTTACCAAATACCAAATATCAAATATCAAATATCAAATATCAAATACCAAGAGGCTCGCACAATTTAGCGAGCCTTTTATCTAACTTTAAATCTAGATTGAATCCATTCACGCCTACTCCGTCACCCCAGACGAGACGGAATATTATTGACTTTGAGTAAGCCCTTAATAACCGGGTCGACATGCTTGAAGAAGCTTAGCCATCCTTCACAGAGATAATTTAACCCCGCCTCACCATCTTGGCTTTTGATGATGCGGTTTTTAGGGCACTCGCCATGGCATGCAAATTTAAACTCACAGGCTTGGCATTGTTTCGGCAGAGACTTTTGTTTGGCGAACCCAAAACGCTGCTGCTTTGGCGAGAAGGCTAAAGTTGAAAGTGCTTGTCCCTGAATATTACCCAGCTGAAATTCAGGAAAGACATAATGGTCACATGAATACACATCGCCATTGGGCTCAACCGCTAACCCTTTGCCGCAGATCTCACTCAAGGTACACATGGTGCTTTCTCTGCCCATCCATACGCCGACAAAATTTTCAAAGTACGGCACTAATACCCGACCAAAATCGTGCTCAAACCACTCATCAAAAATGGTAGTGAGGAATTGTCCCCATTGCGCAGAGTTAACACTCCAAGCTTCAACCTCGCCTGATACGGGAATGATCGCTTGTTGGTTGCTCAACCATTTATTGTTGGTGTGAGCTTCGCGCTTATCGACCACAGGAATAAACTGCAATTGCTTCGAACCCACTTCATCGCGTAGAAAGCGATAGACCTCTAGTGGATATTTACCTGTCACATCATTCACGCAGCTTAGGGTCGCGAACTCGACGTTATGTTGCTTCAAGTAGCGAATGCCACGCATTGTTTGAGAAAAAGTGCCTTTGCCTGCACGGTTAGTTCGGTAGTGATTATGTAAGTGCTCTGGGCCATCAATACTGACGCCAATGATAAAGTCATTCTTTTTGAAGAACTCACACCACGCATCATTCAGTAACGTGCCGTTGGTTTGAAGGTCATTGCTGATCTTACTGTAGCTAGGACAATATTTTTTCTGCAGCTCGACGACCTTTTGAAAGTACTCAATCCCCAACAAGGTAGGCTCTCCACCATGCCAAGAAAAGATGATTTCAGGCGTATTCTGCCCTTCTATATATTGCTTGATATAACGCTCTAACAGAACTTCATCCATCGTATATTGAGAGCCTTTTGGGTAATCAAGCAGCTGTTGTTTTTCTAAATAATAACAGTAGGTGCAACTGATATTACACACCGCCCCAATTGGTTTTGCTAACGCCTGAAGTTTGCTGTGTGCTTTGCCATTGAACTGCGGAACTGAACTCAAATTTGATAGCGATAATGTCGTCATGAAGAGTGCCTCGATGTAAAAGTTATTGTATTAGTTAAAACAATTCGTAATTCCTTTACACGGTGTTCATCGGCCAACCAAGCTTGATGGCATTAGGTTGGCCGAGTGGTTTTTTCCTCTATTTCACGTTTTCAAACGGGTTCCACGCTTCGTCAACCGGGACGATATTTTGCGCTTTTTCGTATTCTTGATATTCAGCGACCATTTCAAGGAACAGATCTGGCATTTCATTTCTCAAGTCATGTTGCTCAGCTGGATCTTTCTTGGTGTTGTATAAGTGCCACTCACTGTCACCGCCCATTCCCGTAGAAATTCGGATGATCTTATGATCACCTTTAAGCAGAATTCCGCTACCAAACAATTCAAATGGAATCGCATTGTTGGCACTGTGCACGTCTGCCGTTTCCCCTTTGAAGTAAGGCAACAAGCTCACACCACTCATCGGCGCTACTTCTCGACCTTGATATTCCGTTCCTGGATGCTCTACCTCTGCAATCTCAAGAATCGTGGCTGCAATGTCTTTCACTTGTGATAAGTCATCTGTTTGAGTTCCCGGCTGTAACGCATCTTCACCTTCTAGAAGCGCTTTGGCTGGCTTAACGATAAACGGCACACGGATACCGCCCTCTGCTGTGTAAGCTTTGTACCAAGATAGGCCACCGGTTGAAGCGCTTGCCCACTCAGGGCCAAGTGACACACTGGAGTTCGCCTTGCCCAAGTTTTCAGTCGAATTATCAAAATGATGAGCAGTCCACGTTCGGATCAAATCACTGATATTTTCACCGGTAATATCCGCCGCTTCTGGGCCGTTATCCGCTAGGTACATGATGTAAGTATTATCGTATTCCCCGATTTCTTTCAGGTGATCGACTATCTGACCGACTTGTTGGTCCTGCATTTCCATCATGCCCATCGCGACAGCCATTTTCTTTCCGTACCACTTTTGTTCTTTCTCAGAGAGCGAGTCCCAAGGTCGGCTTAATGCGTTACGATCTGAAATATCGGCGTCTTTTGGAATCACACCCATCTCTTTCATACGTTGGAAACGATCTTCTCGAACCGAGTCCCAACCATGTTCAACGTAGTAATCGACTTTATCTTGATAGGCAGACTCAGGCGCTTGCAGTGGCAGGTGAATACCGGTGAATGGGACGTAAGCGAAGAAAGGCTTACCGTCGTCTTTTTTGCTGTCGATCATCTTGATGATCTCGTTGGTGTAAACTTGGTCTGAATACTCGCCTTTGTACTTGTCCTCAACCACTTCACCGTTGCGGTAAGTTGGCTCAACCTCAACACCGGGAATATCGCCTTTTTGCAGCGCATCCGCTGTCGCAGCGTTTTTGGCTGGGAACATCATATCTCGGTTAAAGTGATTCGAACCGCCCGCTAAAATACCGTAACTCTCACCAAAACCTCGATCATCAGGTAGGAAGCCATCCTCGTGCCCCAAATGCCATTTACCAGAGAGGTAAGTGTTATAGCCGCTCTCTTCAAGCAACGTGGCGACCGTAACCCCTTTCTTGGTGAGGTAACCTTCATAACCCGGCTTGCCAATCGCACCCGGATAGACGGCATAGTCAAAGGTTCCTAGCCCAACCTCGTGACTGTTTGCTCCGGTTAACATCATTGAGCGAGTCACTGATGAGGTTGGTGAAGCGTGAAAGTTAGTGAATTTCACTCCCTCTTCGGCTAACGCCATCAAGTTAGGTGTATCGACTTCTGAGCCATAAGGCTGAGTATCAGCAAAGCCCACATCATCACCGACGATAACGACAATATTCGGTTTTTCTGATTCAGCCGCAAGAGCAGCACTGCTTGCCGCCGCCATTGCCGTGAACACTAAAGATTTCTTGAATGTCTGCATAAGACGTTCTCCAATTTTTGTGAATAACTTTTTCTATAATTAACTTTGAGCAGGATTTGAATTAGTGCGCGGCTTGCGACATCCAATGTAATAAGTCGAGCGCAGGGTCATACTCTTGAGCTGCTGCCATGCCAATCCAGGTGACAGCCTCCGCTTGGCTGGATTGAACGCCACTTCCAGAGATATACATCAACCCAAGCTGTGTTTGAGCTTCAGGGCTACCGTTATTGGCTGCGGTGACGAACCACTCCGCGGCTTTTTCATCATCCTGTTCTACGCCCTCTCCGCTCAGATATAAGTAAGCGACAGAGAGCTGGGCATCCAATTGCCCTTGATAAGCTTCATCCAACAATTGCACGACGTCTTGATGCTGCTGCGATTGATCCATGGTGGCTGCGTTCTTAGAGCTTTCGCTTCCAACGCTTGCTTTGGCAAAAAACAGAGCAGCCAAAACACCAGTCAGAATCACGGTAGTTAAACGTTTATTGATCATTTATTTCCTCCTCGGGAATAAAGGTCACAACGTCCCTGTTGAATGAGTTAGGTGAAAAGTAGGAATGGCGCGATGATGCACAAGCTTGATAGCAATACGTTTTCAATTTTCATAATTGGCTCTCGAGTAATGGTTGTGAGTGAATCAGGGACTGAACTAAATGGTCATAAGATTCAGTCGATTAAGACAGAGACTTAAATCGCTTTCTCAATGATGGTTTCAATCGTCTGTTTCGAGATTGGGTAGAACTGAAAACAGATGTCTTTTTCAATCGCTTCTGCAATGTTGCTCTTCTCTTGTTCATCAAAGTCCCAGCTGCTGAAACGCTTCATCGCACCGACACTGGTTTGGAAGTTGTTTAAGAAATCCAACACTCTCTGGTAAACCATCTCATCGGTTCCCGTCGTGTCGACCGAGAAAGCTTGAGCTAACTTCGCCGCATTCGGCATATAGAATTCCGGCAGCGCTTCAATCACAACCGGCATCAGTACCGTGTTGGCATCGCCATGTGGAATGTGACTAATCGCACCAAAAGCGTGAGCACAGTTATGAATCGGAATACCGCCCAAAGACGAATAGAAAGCAGAGATCGCCATGGTGCTCGCTTGAAGAAGATTGCCGCGTGCTGTTAGGTTTTCTGGCTCTTTAAGTGCCAAGGGTAAGTTTTCAACAATCAGTTTTGCAGCCTGAATGCCGTAAGCGTCGGTGAATGCATTACTCATTGGCGAGACAATTGCTTCAACAGCGTGTGTTAGCGCATCCATGGCGGTAGAACGAGTCAGGTGGGCTGGCAGCTTAGTGGTAACGGTTGGATCAAGAATTGCGATATCGGCTTCCAATCCCGATGCGACTAGGCTTGCCTTAATGTTTTCATGTTCGTTGTAAAAAACAGCAATAGGAGAAGCTTCTGCGCCCGTACCAGCCGTTGTCGGAACAGCAATATGGGGCACTCGAATATCTTCATTGTTTGGCCACACATCCATATGACCGCCGCCCGCAATCACGGCGCGAATGTCATCTATCTTTTTATGAAATGCGTATTTCACACCTTTAGAAGCATCAATTACGCTACCGCCGCCAACAGACAAGATCGCATCAGCATTGACGCTGTTTGCAAACTCAATGGCTGCGTTGATGTTGTCGCAAGTCGCGTCTGGCGCGATATCGGTGTACACGCCAACAAGCTGAACCGCTTGTTGGTTCGCTGCCTGATTCCCATTCTGGTTTACAAACAACGCCGAGAACTGCTCAACAAAGCCAAGAGACTCCAAACCTTTATCAGAAAAGAGCACGACTCTTTGCGCACCTAAGCGACCAAACAGAGAAGGGATATTTTCAATGCCGTTCTCTTGAGCATGAACAATGGTTTTAAGTTGAAAGTTAAAATTATTGGTTGTCATGGTGTTTACCTCATTTCTAGTTGATGACTAAACAATAACCAAAACAAACCGGTCGGTCTAGAGCGTAAATGTCAAAGATATGTCAATTAAGATCTTTATGGATCATTGCCCCAAAACGAAAAAAGCCCGCAAATGCGGGCTGTAATCATAAGTAAGCTATTGATCATTAAAGAAGTGTCATTGACTCACCCTGAGCAACTCACAAACGGTTAACGATTAACGAAGGTGAGCTGGGACCTTACTCTTATCTCTAGTGAGGTAGTAGTACAGATAAACCAAAGAATAAACGGTCACAAATCCATCGAGCGCAAACACGCCGCTCCAGCCATAGAACCACTCATAATCGTTGATACACACGTTGTATAAGAAGATGCCAACAAACATCGACTTCTCAAATGCGCTGTAAATCATGGTTGAGGTACGCAGCGATTTGTACTTCGCCGAGAACATCAACAACACACCAATACAGCCAACCATCACACCCCAGTGTTGATAAGTACCGAGCAAGTACTCCTTGTTTTCCATCATGGTATCGTTGTACGAGAACAGCGTCTGCATACTCCAATCTGGCGCTAGGAAAGTGGAAAATGCCGTCGCTGTTAAGAAACCTGTAATCATCAAATACGATTTGATCGTACGTTCAAAAAAACGTTCCAACATAAAAGTAACCTCTTAAAATAATTTCGTGAAAATAACTTTTTGAAAAATAAACAGTGTCATACCAACAGTGATTTACTGGCCAAGCATGCTCATCACTGCGGTTTTTAATTCGTTGTCTTCTTTTGAAAACAGATGCTTAACTCGATGATCTAAACCCGTTTCCAAGACTGTTTTGGCGTGAGAGAAAGTAAGGAAACCTTCTTTACCGTGATAGTTGCCCTGACCTGATTCGCCAATGCCACCAAACGGCGCATCATCAACCGCTAAATGGAACACACAGTCATTGATGCACATGCCACCGGAGTGAACTTGGTGCTTAACCTGAGCCTGTAAGCTCAAATCAAAGCTCATCAGGTAGAGTGCTAACGGCCTTGGTTTGCTATTGATGACTTGGAACGCCTCTTCGACATTGCGATACGTAATCAAAGGTAATAATGGGCCGAAAATCTCTTCGTTCATCACCTTGGATGACAGGCTTGGTTCAACAATCAAATGTGTCACCAAGCGATGAGTATCTAGGTCCATCGCTTCGTCATGGCAAGCAACGATTCGTGTCCCAGCTTCCTGCTCTTCATTCAACAGACCAGCAATACGATCACATTGGCGAGGGTTAATGATCGAAGTTAAACTCTCAGAGTAGATCCCTTCATCAAACAGCTGTTGGTATTGTTTTTTGTACTCCAGAATGAAGGTTTCGAGCTTATCTTCAGGGAGTAGCACGTAATCTGGAGCGACACACACTTGGCCGTTGTTTAGGCTTTTACCATAAATGATTCGCTCTACCGCAATATCGATCGGCATGTCTTCTGCCACGATAACCGGCGACTTTCCACCCAGCTCTAACGTGACTGGGGTTAGCGTGTCAGCCGCTGACTTCATCACTTGGCGGCCCACTTGGGTTGACCCTGTAAACAGAAGATGATCAAACGGCAATGCCGAAAATGCGGCTGCGATTTCTACCTCACCTTCAACCAAACACACCTCATCGGCATGGAATACTTCCGCCAATAGCGCTGTTAATACTTGGTTCGTCGCTGGGGTAAATTCACTCATCTTGATCATGGCGCGATTGCCAGCAGCCAGAGCAGAAATAAGCGGGCCGACGGATAACATGATCGGGAAATTCCACGGAGCAATAATCCCGACAACGCCTTTGGGTTGATAAACCACCTCCACACGAGAGGTTGAAAGTAATGGACCGGAATGACGAATTGAAGATGTCGACCAATGAGGCAAACATTCAATGCTGTGATCAATATTTCCGATACAAGGCAATATGTCAGCCATCAAAGTGTCTTGTCGGCTGCGGTGACCATAGTCCTCACTCACGGCTGCACACAAACGATCTGTGTAATCGATTAGCGCAGATTTAAGTGCGAGCAGCTGCTCAATTCTCTCCGATATCGCTGGCATCGGTTTCTGTGCAAAAGCTCCCTGCATGCTGTTCAACGTCATGGTCATTTGTGTTGGCGTCAATTCGTGTTTCATACATCACCTCGTGGTTAAGATGAGCACACAATAATACAAAACAGACCGGTCGGTCTAGTGTTTTATTGTCAGAGAATCGTCAATGGAGTTTTGATTACAATCCAATGAGGCGGCTTAAAACGAGGCAAAAAGTCAGGGGAATTTAAAATAAGAAGGCGTAACTAACACGCAGGGCAAATAGAGATTTTAAATGGCAGGATCAAAAATGGCCGCTTAGTGCGACCATTTGATAATAATTTAAGTTTTTGTTTTAAATGAACAATTTAAAAATGACGTTAGCTCTTGGCTACGTTTGCAATGCCTTCAAGCTGAAGTACTGGAGCGGCGTCGATGTCTTCTGCGTTCATCATTGATGATACTCGCTGCATTGAAGAAAGCAGTAAGCTTTGCTCCCACGGCTCTAGGTTTTGGAATTTTTTTACGAAGTTATCTTGCAGCGGTGGTGGCGCATTGTTTAGCAACTCTTGACCTTTTTCAGTCAGGTTTGCGTGTACTTTGCGGCGATCTGACGAGCTGCGAACACGTTGTACATAGCCATTCAGTTCCAAGCGATCGATGATCGTGGTTGTGGTGGCTTGGCTTACATTGGTGTGATTAGACAATTCTTTGATCGTCACATTACCCATTTCTTGGATTGCTCTCATTAAGATTAATTGAGGGCCAGTCAAACCATACTCTTTACTCAGCTTTTTCGAGTGTAAATCGATAGCGCGAATAATTTGGCGAATAGCGACCAGGATTTCGTCATGTTTGTCCAAGATGCAGACCTTTGTACTAATATACTGTGAATGGTTTTACAGCGTCGAAGCGATGATATGTCCTGATTATTTACGTCAGGTGAGCTCGAATTACACTGTAAATTGATAAATTACTTCATTGATTTTTCCGCATTGTACTGATGTTCATACTATTCTCAATCTTTTCTATACCACTAAACTTGCGTGGTACGGCACTTTTACTTAATGAAGGGGAAATGAAAGCTTCAATGAAGGCAAAAATAACGAGTCAGAGAATACAAGTTCAAAGAATAATATATTTTAATAATCATAGAGGTAGAGAGACTTAACCCTCTCCACCTAATAAAAAACCAGCCCTAATCGCCAAGCTGGAAAACGAAATTTTACGCAGCGGTATTCATATGAAAATTACCCGTTAGCGCGTTGTAAAACTCGCTGTTATCCAAAATACCAACCAGTTGATTGTCTTCCACCAGCAAAATCGGGTGATTACTTAGCTGTTTCAGTTTAATCGCATCACGCATGCCAATTTCAGGGCTTGCCACAACCACACTCGACGCGCTGATCGCGGTTAGGTCGTCAGATTCGCTCCACTCGACAAGCGCCAAAGCAGATTCACCTTTTACTGATAAAGCACCTTCACTCTGTTCAATCCAGAGATCTTTAGAATCGCAGATCTTCCAGCTTTCATTCTCTTGCGTCAGTGAATCAAGAGGCTGCATCAAAGAACGACCTTTAAGCACATTCAATGGATTGGTGTGAGCCACGAAGTCTTTTACGTATTCTGTTTTTGGCGTCAGTACGATCTCTTCAGGCTTACCGTGTTGAATCAATTTCCCTGACTCCATGATCGCGATGTTGTTACCAATCTTCAGTGCTTCATCTAGGTCGTGACTCACGAACAGAATCGTTTTGTTGAGTTTGTTTTGCAGTGTGATCAGTTCATCTTGCAGTTGAGCACGAATCAATGGGTCAAGCGCCGAGAACGGTTCATCCATCAATAGAATGTCGGTGTCCATTGCAAACGCACGCGCCAAACCAACACGTTGCTGCATGCCGCCAGAAAGCTCATGAGGGAATTTGGTTTCCCATTCGGCTAGGCCGACCATTTCTAGTTGTTCACGCGCTTTTGCACGACGAACATCTTTCGCTACGCCCTGCATCTCAAGACCAAACGCCACGTTGTCTAATACGTTAAGCCATGGCATCAAAGCAAACTTTTGGAAAACCATGGATACACGGTGAGTACGAAGATGACGCAGAGTCGCTTCATCACATTGCGCTAAATCGACTTGTTGGTCACCGTCTTTGATTGTTAGTGAACCCCGGCTGATCTCATTCAAACCGTTAACTGCGCGAAGCAAAGATGATTTACCAGAACCAGACAAACCCATCAATACACAGATCTCGCCTTCTTCAACCGTCAGCGACACATTGTCTACGCCGACAACTTGACCTGTTTCATCGATGATCTCTTGGCGAGTTTTACCTTGGTCGAGTAGCTCAAGCGCTTGTTTCGATTTATTACCAAACACAACATCGAGATTCTTAATGGTAATCGCGTCCATTGTCTTTTTTTCCTGAGAGTTAGACATGATTAAGCCTCCTTCTGGTTTGGTGTTTTGCACAAGCGATCAAGAATGATAGCGACTAATACAATCGCCAATCCGGCTTCAAAACCTTGTGAGATGTTCACTGTGTTCAGTGCACGAACTACTGGTTTACCAAGTCCGTCTGCACCGACAAGAGCGGCGATAACCACCATCGAAAGCGACAACATAATACATTGGGTTACACCCGCCATGATGCTTGGTAGAGCCGCCGGTAATTCGACCTTCATCAGCAATTTCATGCGGCTGGCACCAAACGCTTTACCCGCTTCAATCAACTCTTCAGGCACTTTAGTGACGCCTAAGTAGGTTAAACGAATCGGTGCAGCTATCGCGAAAATAATGGTAGAGATTAAGCCAGGAACAATACCCAAGCCGAATAGAACCAGAGTTGGAATCAGATAAACGAAAGTTGGGACTGTCTGCATCAAATCAAGAATTGGACGCAAAACTGTATAGAGCCAAGGACGGTGAGCAGCCATGATGCCAACCGGTACGCCAATTAATACGGAAATCGTTGTCGCCGCAAAGACGAGAACAAAGGTTTCCAGCATTTCTTGCCAATAGCCGAGGTTAAGAATAGTCAGCAGTGCTGCGACCACAAAGATCACCAGCGAAGGTTTACGGTGTAAGTACCATGCAATCGCAGCAGTCATCACGACTGGCAGTGCAGGCGGCATCCACTTAAATACATCGACTAAAAACATAATGACGGTTTCTAGAAAAATCGAAATAGCGTCAAAGAGTCCTGCTGCATTGATTGTTAGCCAATCAACACCCGCTTCCATCCATTGACCAACAGGGATTTTGTTTTCCGTAATAAAATTCACAATATTGCCTTTTATTATGGGTGGGCTACTTCAAACCAATAGACAATTGGCAAGCCCACCTTTTTTATTTATAGAGCTTTGATAAATAGAACGATAGGTAGGTAAAACTAAGCTTTAACTTGTTTTAGGTATTCAGTAACCGCTTGAGTCGCTGATTCACCTTTATGCGTTTTTACGTTGTCTAACCAAGCTTCAACTTGTTGAGGGTTATTGTTCAACCATTGTTGAGCCGCTTTTTCTGGCTTCACTTTTTGGTTAAGAATCTCTTCCATCAACTGGTTTTCCATCTCTAGAGTGAATTCTAGGTTTTGTAGAAGTTGACCGACATTTGCACACTCAGACAGGTAGTTTGAACGAACGTTAGTGTAAACATTCGCGCCACCGTAGTTAGGGCCAAAGAAGTCGTCACCACCTGATAGGTATTCCATTTCAACATTGCTGTTCATTGGGTGCGGAGCCCAACCTAGATAAACGATCCACTGGCTACGACGAGCAGCGCGAGATACTTGCGACACCATGCCCGCTTCGCTTGATTCCACTAGGCTGAAATCTTTCAAGCCAAACGCGTCTGAATCAATCATTGATTGTATTAGGCGGTTACCGTCGTTACCCGGCTCGATGCCATAGATGCGGTCTTTAAATTTGTCGGCATGTTTTGCTAGGTCGGCGAAGCTTTTTACACCTGAGTCGTACACGTATTTTGGTACGGCTAGCGTGTATTTTGCGCCTTCAAGGTTGGCACGAACGGTTTCAACCGTGCCCTCTTCACGGTACTTAGCAATATCGCCTTCCATGGTTGGCATCCAGTTGCCTAGGAATACGTCAATATCGCCGTTCGCCATTGAAGAGTATGTCACCGGTACTGAAAGTAGGTCGGTTTTGGTTTTGTAACCAAGGCCTTTTAATAGTTCAGAAGTAACGGCGGTTGTTGCGGTAATGTCAGTCCAGCCTACATCAGCGAAGCGGACGTTTTCACATTGCTGTGGTTCAATAGAAGCGTTAGCACCAAATGCAAATGAACTGATGGCTAATGTTGCTAATACCTTTTTTGTAGCGGTTTGTTTATGTTGAGTCGTCATAATGATTCCTTTTTATCTTTCCTTTTTCTGCCCTAACTCATACTAATCAGGGCAGTTTTGCTGACTTTTGACTAATTTTGGTTGTTACTTTTTATTATTTTTATCTCAATAACAGAGGCTTACGCTTCTCTTACTGGTTTATTGATTCTTTGCTTCTCTTGCCATTCAGGTGCAATCCACACTGGAACGTCCTGCTCTTTGAGCATTGGCTTACCCAAAATCAAATCGGAAGCACGCTCAGCCACCATAATGGTCGGGGCGTTCAAGTTTCCGTTCGGAATAACAGGGAAAACAGATGAGTCAACAACGCGCAGATTATCAATGCCGCGAACGCGACACTCTTCATCAAGCACTGCCATTGGATCATCATCAGCGCCCATTTTGCAGCCACATGAAGGGTGGTACGCACTTTCCACGTTCTGTTTAACCCATTCGTCGATTGCTTCATCGGAAGTCACACTTAGACCCGGCTGAATCTCTTCACCTCGGTAAGCATCCATTGCTGGTTGAGACAAAATCTCACGCGTTAGACGAATACAATCGCGCCAATCTTGGCGGTCTTGCTCAGTCGAGATGTAGTTGAAAATGATCTCTGGCTTGGCATGCGGATCAGCAGAAGTGATCGCAACCGTACCGCGACTTTCTGGCTTATTAGGCCCAACGTGTACTTGGAAACCGTGACCATCAAAGGCCGCTTGTCCGTCGTAACGCATCGCTGCTGGCAGGAAGTGATATTGAATGTTTGGCCACTTCAATCCTTTACGAGAGCGAATGAACGCACACGATTCAAAGTGGTTAGTAGCACCCAGACCTTTGCGAGTCAGAATCCATTCCGCGCCAATCATGCCTTTGCTCACCAAGCCAAGCTTGCTGTTGAGTGTGATCGGTTCGTTGCAGTGATATTGGAAGTACACTTCTAGGTGATCTTGAAGGTTTTCACCGACACCGCTTAGTTCGTGTTTAACTTCAACGCCGGCCTTTTCAAGCACGGCTTTCGGGCCGATACCAGAAAGCTGCAGCAGTTGAACCGAGCCAATAGAACCCGCAGAAGAGATCACTTCTTTGTTCGCCACAGCCACCTGGGTATTGCCTGACTTTTCAAACTCGACACCAACCGCTTTCAAGCCCGATTGGCCATTTGAGTCTTGTGCTTCAAGTAGGAAACGACGCGCCACGATGCCTTTCTTTAAGGTCAGGTTTGAACGCTTCAATGCACGGCGTAGATAAGCGTTAGAGGTTGAGGCTCTAACACCCTTGTCTACCGTCATGTGCATGGTGCCGAAGCCTTCTTGCTGGTAGCCGTTATAATCGTTGGTTTCTGGATAACCGGCGTCTTTACCTGCATCGATGAACGCTTGGTAAAGCGGGTTGAGCTCCATATCGTTACCGTTACAAGTGCCGACAGGGCCATTGTCGCCACGGTATTCATCACCGCCTTTGTTCCATGATTCAGCACGGCGGAAATAAGGTAAGCATGCTTGGTAGTTCCAACCCGCTGCGCCCTCTTCTTCCCATTGGTCAAAATCACACGCGTGGCCACGAACATAAACCATGCCGTTAATTGATGAGCTGCCGCCTAACACTTTGCCACGTGGGCAGTGCAGTTCGCGTCCATCAAGGCCCGGTTCTTGCTCTGTTTCAAATTGCCAAGCGTACTTTTCAGTATTCATTGGGTAAGAAAGCGCGGTTGGCATCTGGATAAAAATACTCTTATCCGTGCCACCAGCTTCCAGTAATAAAACGCTATGTTCACCGCTTTCCGTTAGCCTATCCGCTAACACACAGCCGGCCGAACCCGCGCCGACGATAATATAATCGTAGCGTTGTTCCATGTTTTGATTTCCCTGAGATGAGTCAGTAGGGCTAGCTCTGTTAAGCTAACCCATAAAATTGAGTGTTACGCGTTAGGCATAAGGGCAGGCGTAGTCGCCAAGTTCAATAAGAATGCTCTTAGTCTGCGTATAGTGAAGTAGGGTTTCTGGTCCATTTTCACGGCCAACACCCGAAAGCTTGTAACCCCCAACTGGCATTTCTGCTGGTGAGTCGCCCCACGTATTAACCCAACAAATACCTGCCTGCATTTGATGAATAACACGGTGCGCACGAGAAAGGTTTTGCGTGAACACACCAGCCGCAAGGCCATATTTGGTGTCGTTAGCGCGGCGAATCACATCGTCTTCGTCCGTAAACTTCAACACTGACATCACAGGGCCGAAAATTTCTTGCTGAACGTGAGGCATGTTGTCTTCGCAATCCACAAACACGGTTGGGATAACAAAGTTGCCGTTTTCGAGGCCGTTATCTGTCACTTGATAGCCGCCCGTCAGCAGGGTTGCACCCGACTGTTTTGCTAGCTCAATTGCTTCAAGGACTTTTGAAAGGTGTTCTTTAGAAATCAACGCGCCGATCTGAGTCTCCATGTCCATTGGGTTACCAATGATCAGCTTCTCAGTGCGTGTTTTAAGTTGATCGATGAATGCGTTGTAGATATTTTTGTGTACATAAACACGGGTACCGTTAGTACACACTTCGCCTTGAGTGTAGAAGTTTGCGACCATCGAAGCCGAAACTGCATCATCCAATTTCGCATCATCAAACACGATCATTGGTGACTTGCCGCCAAGTTCCATGGTGACTGATTTCAGTGTCTTAGCGCTATCCGACATTACCGCTTTACCGGTACCGGTTTCGCCCGTGAACGATACTTTCGCGATATCTGGGTGCGCCGTTAGCATTTGACCTACTCGGTAATCGCCCTGAACCACGTTAAACACGCCATCAGGAAGACCAGCTTCAGTAAAGATCTCTGCAAGCTTTAGAGCTGTGAGCGGCGTCTCTTCTGAAGGCTTGAAAATCATCGCATTACCCGCAGCGAGTGCTGGAGCCGATTTCCACATCGCAATTTGGATAGGGTAGTTCCACGCGCCGATGCCCGCACAGATACCTAGCGGTTCGCGGCGTGTGTAGAAAAATTGAGATTCACTCAGCGGCTGTTGGTCGCCTTGTAGCGTTGGTGCCAAGCCAGCAAAGTATTCAATAACATCAGCACCAGACGCCACATCCACTTCAATTGCTTCTTGCAGCGGCTTGCCCGTATCAACAACCTCAAGGTTTGCAAGGTCATTATTTCGAGCTCTAAGTATTTCCACTGCCTTCAAAAGAATGCGGCTGCGTTCCACAGCGGTCATTGCAGACCATACCGCAAATCCGCGTTTCGCAGATTCAATAGCACTGTCGACATCCGCTGAAGATGCTTGGCCTAGCGTCGCGATAGGTTCACCGTTGGCAGGGTTAATGCTATCAAAGGTTTCACCAGAGGTTGCTTTAACCGCTGCGCCATCGATGTATAACGAGTTCATTTCCATTTGAGATTCTGACTTAATTATTGTTATTAGACTCTACTGGTCTATATGTGAGTATTGGGTGCGAATAGTGGTCGTTCTAGCTCTTGCTCTTGCTCTAGGTCTAGCTCAAGGTCTAACGCTACCACTGCGATCTATTTGCTGTGACACGAATAGAACGTAAGTTGTTTATCTAGATAATCATTGATAATGGCACGCGCCTTTTGAGCATCGATACCATCTGGGTTTAGTGTGCCTCTCAGCCATAAACCATCAATCAGAGACGCAATCCCGTGAGCAACGAGATCCGCTTGTTCATGATTCAAAATACCTTTCAACTCAAGACGTAAGTGTGAAATCAAACGTTTTTCATTCACACGCTGCAGTCTTTTCAGCTGTTCGTCATGCATTGAATATGACCAAAATGCCAACCACGCCTTCGCGACCTTATTTTCTGCTTGGTAACCTTCGAAGTTACCATCGATGATCGCGTTGATTCTCTGTTGGTGAGCATCAACAGGAAGCGCTTTTAGTGAAGTCGTGATGGTATTAGAAAGTTGGCGAAGGATTTCACGCATGGTCTCTTCGAGCAGCCCATGCTTCCCGCCAAAATAGTGATTAATAATGCCAGTGGAGACTCCCGCTTCTTTGCTGATCAACGCAATACTCGCGGCATGCAAACCCACTCGATCAATCACCGTCATGGTGGCTTGAACAAGCTGTGGTTTACGTATATCAGGCATCCCAACCTTCGGCATTTCTCAGTCCTTTTATTTTATATTGAACGTTCAGTTAAATATAAAATGACAGAAATTTAGTTAGGGTTCAAATGATTATTTAAAACAAACTCGTAACAACACAACATTCAAAACAACAAAAATCATTATGGA
Source organism: Vibrio sp. 10N.247.310.98 (assembly GCF_041467395.1). Classification (NCBI taxonomy): domain Bacteria; kingdom Pseudomonadati; phylum Pseudomonadota; class Gammaproteobacteria; order Vibrionales; family Vibrionaceae; genus Vibrio; species Vibrio sp. 10N.247.310.98. The sequence continues at coordinate 21,874 of NZ_JBFSUL010000041.1, forward strand.
ACAACAACTTAAATATCATTTAGAGCACTAACGAAAACAATTAAAGATTTGAGGTGTGATAGTTATTGGTCAAATGTTTTTGCTTAGAAAGTTCAAGAATCAATCAGTGAGAGTCCTTGTAGAAACTTTTTGGGGAGGGAGTGGAAAGGAAGTATCAAGGAATTTTCATACTGAAATTTAAGACAAGGAAATCCACAATCAACACAGGTAACGAATCAAAAAATGAACAAAAAAGGTTGGCGACAACAGCGTCATCACCAACCTTCTCAGTCGTTTCTAATGTTATTGCAAGCCTAAGCTACTCAATGCGAGTGATGAAGTCGTATTTATCTGACTCAGCCTTAGTCACCCAGTGTTCACCAGAAGCCGGAGCAGAATCTAACGTAAAGATATAGAAGTCGATTCCTTTGTCTCCCATTACCTTTTTAAAGTAGGTCGCTTGCTTGCGATGGCTTTCGTTGGTGTATGGGAAGTCTTTGGCTGTTTTATCATCCTCAGCCCAACTGTGCACACCAACCTGCTTATTAAGCTCAATGGCTTTAGTGGTATCTGCTCGTTGCAAAACTCGTGGGTTACCCGCAGCGAAAAGATCCGTGCCGCCAGAGAACACCGACCCCGTAGGCGTTACGATCGTCGTCATGTTGTTACTGTGGATCATGCGACCGGTGTACATATTGATATCATCGTCGGCACTTCCACCAATATGGTTGGTAAACTTCAACGTCATCTCACTGCCTTGATACAATTTCACGATATCAAAAAGCTGAGAATAGGTTGATGCGCCTAGAGTGGAAGTAATGCGATCAACAGCGCCAGTCTCGTTGAGCACATCACGGTAAAAAGCGTTGAAAGCAAACGAGGTGGTTATCGTTACCTTGTTCCCACTTTTAGTGTTACTCAGAATGGTAGACCCAAGGCTAGTCACGTATTGAACCAGTTCATTGTGATACTCAAGCTCGACGGGTTTATGAGTATTCGTCGTCGTGTTAATTAACGTGGTGTCATTGCCGATTGAACGTTGAGCAACACCACAATCAAATGAATCAAAAAACTTACCCTCACTGTAAATCGCACAATCGTCAGCCCCTGCATCAGGGAGGTACAGATCCACACTCTGACCTAAACTATCCGCAAGCCTAACCACTTTTTGCTTATCACTAATATCTTCCGCAAACAGAACGATTTCATACTGCACACCGTTGTAATCAAGTTTTATGGATTCTTGGACCTCTTGTCGCTCTTTATACAACTCACCCAGTTTCGCTGATGAAAATACGTAATCTGCTTGAGGTTTTGCTTGCACTTTGGTGGCAGCTTTACCTGAGTTAGAGCTTGAATTACAGCCCGCTAACAGAATCAAAGGTAACGCCAGTAATGCATTTCTATAGTCGTTCATACCGTTATTCCCAAAATGTTTGATGAGAAAATTCTATTGTTTAGCGCTGAATTTATCTGTCGTGGGAATGTATGAGAATGTCGAGCCTATTTGAACGATGTTTTTTATTTTCCTATAAATGCCAATTCATCATTGAACTAACTTATAAAGTGTTTAATCATTCGCTTTAGGTATTTGGCGAAGCATCTGAACTTATATGCAACAGCGTATAATCGTAATGGTTCATCACGACGAAGACTCGCTCACCTAATCTCAATAAGTGAAACGCACGACAAGGCTGATAATGGAATGACAAAACCTAAAATGATCATCGTGGAAGACGATTTGAAACTTCAGAAAATGTTGCAGGACTACTTCGTCGCGCAAGATTTTGATGTCACGGTGTTGGACGATGGCAGTGATGCCGCACACACCATCCTCACGGAGCAACCTGACATCGTACTGCTGGATTTGATGCTTCCTGTAACTGATGGACTTACAATCTGCCGACAGACGCGTACGCACTATAAAGGTAAAATCTTGATGCTCACTGCTAGCGATGACGACTTTGACCACGTCGCTGGTTTAGAGACAGGGGCTGATGACTATGTCACCAAGCCAATCAAACCAAGAGTTCTGCTGGCCAGAGTTCGTTCGCTATTACGCCGCCAAGACACCAATACCGCTTCAGTCGATGACTCAGACACCCTTCAGTTCGATCAACTCGTTCTGAAAAACACTTATAAGAAGTGTGAACTTTATGGTGCGGTTTTATCACTCACTGACAGCGAGTTTGACCTACTTTGGTTATTGGCAAGCAACCCAGACACGCCGTTATCTCGTGACTACTTGACGCAAACATTGCGCGGGATTGAGTACGACGGAATAGACCGGACGATTGACAACAAGGTTGTACGTCTAAGGAAGATTTTGGGCGACGACCACACACCAGCAGAGAAAATTCAGACCATTCGCGGTAAAGGCTACTTATTTGTTTCGACCGCCTGGCGTTAACCTCGCTCAATACGAGCGTAATAGAGAGAGCGATTATGCGACGTATCTTTTTGGAGTCCCTATTAGGGCTGTTAGTTTGCTTCATGGCCGGCCTTGTCGCCTACGAGATTAGCGTCTATCAGCTCAATACCGACTACGAATATGTACTGGAAGATTACGAAGCGACTGCCCACCAGCAATTGATCGAAAATATCGCTAAAAATCAGGGTCTTGAAGCTGCTCATCAAGCGATAAACCAATTTGTAGAAACCACACGAAATAAACTGGTTACGTTCAGCCCAGACGATGAAATACCAGGCCCCGTTTCAGAGTTCTTCAGTACCAATCCGAATACCTTTATCTTTCACGATGATGAGCGTGACCTATGGTTTCGCTTAGCAAGCAGCGACAATACCTATCACTACCTTCCCAACAGTGAAGCGTTCGTTAGGCAAAAAATTGAGTTGGAGGATGACCTCATTTGGTTGTTCTTTTTAGCGAGCTTTATCTTATATGGCTTGTGTCATCTATTTATTATCTTCCGCCGAGTCAAAAAGCTTGAGTCTGCCACTCTGCGTTTTGCGGAGGGCGATCTCTCGACACGAGCCGAGACTTCAAGTGGTATTGCGATTGGTTCACTGAACAAATCCTTCAACCTAATGGCCGACCGAATTCATCGCTTGGTAGAAAGTAATCGCTCACTCACTAATGCTGTCGCTCATGAACTGCGCACGCCAATATTCCGTATTCAGTGGCAAGCTGAAATGTTGAAAGACACCCAGCTAAACGCAGAGCAAGAAAGCACGATTGAGAGTATTGTCGAAGACACGGAAGAGATGGAAAAGATGGTCGATGAACTATTGTATTACGCCAAACTCGATAGCACTGACCTAGAAAACTTAAAAAAGCCATTAGAGATTCGAGACTTTCTCGACCACGCAATGGCGCGTTGGAACAAAGACACTCAGCTCAACATCGACCTATCGCTACCAGAGCAACCTAGCTCAATAATGGCGAATGAAACGCTATTTAACCGAGCACTAGATAACCTAGTGCGTAACGCAATGAAATTCGCACGCTCACAAGTGTCGATTGCAGCGACCGTGCATCAAGATCAGCTACAGATTGCGGTACACGATGACGGTGATGGTGTGGCTCAAGAACATCAAGCTCGCCTGTTCGAACCCTTTTACGTTGGCGACAAAGCGCGTAACAAAGCCAAGAGCGGCCATGGTTTAGGGCTGTCTATCGTCGAGAAGATCTGTGCTCAACACGGCGCTACCGTGGAGGTAGGTCAGAGCCAAGCCTTAAAGGGTGCGGTATTCACCATTACCATTCAGCTGTGTAATGATTCAGCTGACAAACCCATACAGTAACTACAAAACACCTCTGGAATAATGTTCAACATCGGTCGGGAGATGCTGTCTCCCATGAACTTATTGAATCTTGATAATCACGACACTGCTTTTGTGGCTTGCCATCTCGGTTCCAATCATTCTTAAGGTATTTTTATGAAAAAGTTATTAGTTGTTTTAGGCATTGTTTCTCTAGCAGGTTGTTCAGGTATTAACCACAATGAAGAAGTTTACACAGCGCACGCTGAGAGCTTCAACATTGTAGGCTTCCAAGTTCCGGGCAACACTCAAGATCGTGCAATGGAATTGGTTCCTGAAGGCGCAACCGTCGATACCGTTACATCAACAAATTCTGATACGACCTCTGTTTTGGGTGTTATCAACCGTATTATTGGTATTGAATATGTTCAAGTTGGCGGTAAAAAGCAGTAATTCGCTTTAGTCGCAAACCATAGCTAAGTGTACTAGTTACGTACCTTTAATCAGTAGCCTGCACAAACTAAGTTAATCTAAGCCAGTGACCCGTCGCTGGCTTTTTCCATCCAGCAGTTTTTGTGCTCTGTGCCAAATAAATCCCCATTTGGCTAACTCTCTTGTAACTAACAATTCAGAAAATAAGCCCAAAAATCGTCAATTTCTTATCAAAATTGCCTTTAAATTCGCATAATCGTCTTTCGCTCAAACTGACATTTCCAAATCGTTGATCCTTCTATCAACCCAGAGCCCGCTAATTGAGGCACAGATCTATTTACCTAGAAATCTTAATTTCCAATAAAAAACAACACCTAATAAAATTGTCATAATTTTATAAATAAAACCTATGAGTGCGTTCAAAAATAAACAGAAACGATAACTATCTGTAAATACGAGAAATATAAGTTTCATGAATAAAAGAGATCATTGCCATGCTACTAATTAATCAGATCGAATGATGTAAATTCGTTGTGATGATTTTGTTACTTTTTCATGGATTTTACATGGAAAGAGAAAATAACAATGAAAATGAAAAAGCGTTTAGTTGCCGTTGCTATAGCGAGTGCTATGTCTTTATCAGTACATGCAAGTGAATCCGTTAACATCGATCAACCGATCAACTTTACTAGCTTTTCTGGGTTGAACTCTCAGTTAGGTGTCAGTAACGCCTCTAGCTTTAAGATGGTAAAGGAAGTTAACCTCAAAAAGCGTGGTGTCTACAAAGTTAAGATCCAACAGAACATCTGGGGAACACCCGTTTGGGGGCATTACCTAAATGCCACCCAAAGTGTACAAGGTGGCGCACTTAAGTCTGTTCAAGGCAGCTACCTTAAAACGACAACCCTAGAGCGATCTTTTGTTAAGCCATCGATCAACAGCTCTCAAGCGGTTGAGCTTGCGAGTAAAGATCTCAAAGTTCAGGGCTTAACCAGCAAATCTTTAGACAACGTACAACATGAGCTGTTTATTTATCAGGGCGCATCTAAGCAAGGAGCTGATAAACAAGGCATTGGCTCACAAGGTGCAGATAAAACACGCCTAGTGTACGTTATCTCTTATCTTGTCGAAGGCAGCGAACAGCCGACTCGACCATTCACCATGCTAGACGCGCACACCGGCGAAGTTATCGACCGCTGGGAAGGTATTGCTCACGCACAGATCGGTACAGGCCCCGGTGGCAACGAAAAAACAGGCATGTACGAATACGGCACCGACTACCACTACCTTGATGTGGTAGAAAATGGCACAGAGTGTGTGATGGAGTCTGAAAATGTCGTTACCGTTGACCTAAACGGTGCGACAGACGGCGACACCACTTACAGCTACGAATGTCCTCGTAACGAGTACAAAGAAGTCAACGGCGCATTCTCACCACTCAACGATGCGCACTACTTCGGTAACATCGTATTCGACATGTATAAGAACTGGTTCGACACTGCGCCACTCTCTTTCAAACTCATGATGCGTGTTCACTACGGTAACAACTACGAGAATGCATTTTGGGACGGCAAGGCAATGACCTTTGGCGATGGTGAAAGCTTCTTCTATCCACTTGTTAGCCTAGACGTATCAGCCCACGAAGTGAGCCACGGTTTCACTGAGCAAAACTCAGGTTTGGTTTACGCGAACCAATCCGGTGGTATGAACGAAGCTTTCTCTGATATGGCAGGTGAAGCGGCAGAATACTACATGAAAGGCACCAACGACTGGATGGTCGGCCGTAATATCTTTAAAGGCGACGGCGCTCTGCGTTACATGGACGATCCATCACGAGATGGTTCTTCAATCAATAATGCATCCGAGTACTACGATGGTTTGAATGTTCACTACAGCTCTGGTGTGTTTAACAAAGCCTTCTACCATCTTGCAACCACGCAAGGTTGGGATACCAAAAAAGCATTCGAGCTTTTCGTGTTATCTAACCAAATCTACTGGTCGGAAAACAGTGACTTCTGGCAAGGTGCATGTGGCGTGAAAAACTCAGCAACCGACCTTGGCTACAATGCCGATGACGTTGTTTCTGCGTTCGCTCTTGTGGGTGTTACCCCATGTGCCGAGCCACCACTGCCGCCAGAACCGGAATATCAACGCCTTGAAAACGGTGTTGAAGCTGCGGTTGCTGGTGAAACCGGCTCAAAAACTTACTTCGATATCGAAGTACCAGAAGGCCAAGACAAGCTAACAATTGATCTTGCTGTCTCTACTGGTGACCCAGATATGTATGTCGGTCTAGATTATGCGCCAAGCTCTCAAGAGAATATCTGTAAGAGTGAAAGTGTAACCGATGAAGTGTGTGTGATTGAAAACCCAACGGCCGGTCGCTACACGGTGAACATTCTGGGTTACTCAGATTACGCAGGTGCGAATCTGAAAGCATCGTACGAATCAGGCAATGCTAACGTACCGCCAGTTTCTTCTTTCGAACACACGGTCGTAGGCAAAGAAGTAGAGCTGCGCAGCACAAGTTCGGACAGCGATGGTCAGATCGTCTCTTACCAATGGAACCTAGGCAATGGCAACACACAAACAGGTGAAGTGACTCGCTATACCTACGCTGAAGCTGGCGACTACGTGATTACCCTAACCGTGACTGACGATGCAGGCGTTGCAACATCAACAAGCAAATCTATTACGATTGAAGGTGACTCAGCGGAAGGCTTCCCACTAAAACTGAAGTTTGGTAACAAAAACCCGAATGGCAAAGCTCGCGTTAAGCTGGCATGGGATTACAACACCAACGACTACTTCGTGATTAAGCGTAATGGCAAAAATGTTGGTGCTACAGACTTCAACTCATACGTCGACAAGTTCCGTCACAACGGCACAGTAGATGTTGAGTACCAAGTATGTACCTCAAGCGATATCTGTTCAGAAACCAAGCACTACCGTTTCATTAAAACTCAATAATCGAAAGTAGATTCAGGGCTCCTTATGGGAGCCCTTTTCGCGATTGAGCTACTTGGCTAATGAGCTAATGAGCTAATGAGCTAATGAAACGCCTACATGAAAAAACCACGCATTACACAAAAATCACCCCCATCAACATAACAATACTCACCATAAAAAGGACGACAAATGGCTATTCAAAAAAGCATGCTAGCTTTGGCTGTACTCGGAGGTTCTTTAGCCTTAATCAACAGTACTTCGGCTTACGCATCCCTAGGCATCACACCACCAGCGAACCAAGAAGTTTGGATCACCACCGATGCTGACGCACAGCATATAATGACTCAGCATGGCGCAACGGTTTATCCAAGCGTGACTGGAAACAAGCATTCCATCGTCGCGAAAATCAACCAGAAAGAGCTGGCGAAACTATCCAGCCACATGCACGAAGAAACTCACCGTTGTGGTGGCTACATGGTGCACGAAGACAAAGCAAGTGCTCTCAAAGCGGCGGCTATGCCATTGACAATGAGCAGCTTCGAAAAGCCGGTGATCAGCCATCAAGATACGGTGAATGACCTACTCGCTCAGGTCGAGCCAAACAACATGGTCACGACCATTGAAAATCTAACCAACTTCACCAACCGTTTTTATACTACTTCTACTGGTGTCGCTGCTTCAGATTGGCTTTTAGAACGTTGGGAAACAGAAATTAAGGATGTGCCGTATGCGTCTGCACGCCAGATCACGCATGCCGAGTATCCTCAAAAATCCGTTGAAGTGACACTGCTTGGCGCTAAATATCCTGAAGAGATCGTCGTTGTGGGTGGACACCTTGATTCAACGGTAGGATCTTGGACAAGCGAAGGTACCATCTCACCGGGAGCCGATGATGATGCGTCTGGCATTGCAACGGTAACAGAGTCGCTTCGCCTGATGATCGCCAGCGGTATTCAACCAGATAAGACCATCAAGTTTTATGGTTATGCGGCAGAAGAAGTGGGCCTACGTGGTTCTCAAGATGTCGCTAACGCTTTAAGAGATGAGCAAGCCAACGTTGTATCGGTACTGCAATTAGACATGACCAACTACAACGGTTCGGCGCACGATATCACCTTCATCACAGACTATACCGACAGTAACTTAACCACCTACTTAAGCGAGCTGATCGACACTTACGCTAGTGAGATCAGTTACGGTTTCGATGATTGTGGCTATGCCTGTTCTGACCACGCCTCTTGGCACAATGTTGGCTACCCAGCTGCCATGCCATTCGAGAGCATGTTCAATGATTACAACCCAAGTATTCATACCCAGCACGACACGCTTGAGAACTCCGACCCTACGGCGACACACGCGACCAAGTTCGCCAAACTAGCCATTGCTTACCTTGTCGAAACCAGCCTTGATTCACCCGTTGCAGGCCCTAAAGAGCTGCAAAATGGCGTGCCTGTTGAAGGACTTACTGCAGGATATGGTGAAGAGCAGTTCTTCACATTTACAACGGAAAGTGCAGGTCAGTTAACGGTCACATTAACAGGCCCTCGTAGTGGCGATGCCGACCTTTACGTGAAACACAACGGCACCGTATCGAAAGCGAACTACGACTGCCGTCCATACCAGAACAGCAGCAACGAACAGTGTGTATTGAACAAGCCTGCGGGGGAATTCAACATCATGGTACGCGGCTACCGTAACTTTAACGATGTCACCATCGTCGCTAACTTCGTGCCTGATTAGCTGTAAGATTAGTTAATTGACTAACGTTTAACCGAGTAAACACGGCTAAAACTAAAAATCCGCAAGCCCACGATCATAAATAGATTGGAGCTTGCGGATTTTTTATTGTCTACGTTCTTCACTTGCTATGAAAAGCTCTGTTCGAACAAACAAGCCATTAGTTCAATTAACAGTTAAGACGTTTTTTTCATCACCTTGCCACAAATGTATTCGCCAATCGGCATTGCCGAAGTCGCTGCCGGCGATGGCGCGTTACATACATGCAAGCTTCTTGGGCTTTCGGCAAACAGAAAATCATGAACTAAGGTGCCATCCTTGAGGACCGCTTGGGCGCGAATGCCTGCTGGGTAAGGTTTGAAATCTGACACCGTAATGCTCGGGCAATATTTATTCACTAGCTTTAGATAGCCCGGTTTCCACCACGAGTTCTTAAACTCGACCAAACCGGTTTTCAGATTATTCGCAGTCACCTTCCAAAAGCCCGCAAAGCTCAGCATCTGCCAAGTGTCTTTGAAACTAAAGTTAAGCTTGCCATAGCCTTCTCGCTTCCAACCTTGAACTGCATTTGGCCCTACTGTTACGGAGCCATCAATCATGCGTGTTAAATGCACGCCCAAGAAAGGCAGTTCTGGGTCAGGGATAGGATAGATAAGGTGATTCACCACTTGGTTGTGCTTAGCGTCTAACTGATAATATTCACCGCGATAAGGGACGATTTGGAAGTCGGTTTCAATGCCAAGCATGCTGGTCATTCTGTCGGCCATCAAACCAGAGCAAGTGATCAAGAATCGACTATTTAGTTGAAGAGTCTGACCATCGACTTTGCACGTTAACTGCACCTCATCTTCTTGCTCATCCGCCATAATCACTTCCGTGCCTAGACTGAGCTTACCACCCGCTTCAACAAACTCTTGAGCCATCACTTCGGTGACTTTTTTGTAGTCCACGATACTGGTGGTTTTGACATAAATCGCGCCCAAACCGGTGATGTTAGGCTCTGCAAGTTTCAGTTGCGCTTGATCTAAGAGGTCGACATCAATATCGTTATCATGACAACGTTGATAGAGCGCGTTCATGCGCTCCACTTCCTGCTCATTGGTCGCGACCAACAGCTTGCCACAGTTTTCGACAGGGATATCGTGTTGACTGCAAAAGGCGATGGTGCGCTCTACGCCACGCTTACAAAAATCCGCCTTTAAACTGCCCGGAGCGTAGTAAACGCCAGCGTGAATCACACCACTGTTATGGCCAGTTTGGTGCTGCGCGAAGCCACGCTCCTTTTCGACTAAAAGGATACTTTTATCAGGGTGAGCTTGCTGTAATTGCCATGCCGTCGACACACCAACAATGCCACCACCAACGATAATATAGTCGTATGTTGAGTTCATAATATTCCTACATTCAATCCTTTTAATTATAGGGAAGACGCGACAGTGTTAGACCCAGTTTGAGGTAACTTTTGTTCCTCACTTTCTGATTCTTTTTTAACTTGATTTGCATCGTATTTACGACCGCTGTAGATGAAGATGCCAACAAAAATGGCGACACATACCAAGCGAATCACGACTGAAACATCAGGCCATACTAAAGCTGCACCTATTACTACCAACACTACTCGAGTAATGACATTAATTTCGCTCTCTAGATAGCCTTCAATCGCCGCGATAAATGCGTAAGTGCCAATAATAGCAAAACCACCAGTGACCAATACCGAGGTAATATCCCAACTCACCAAGTTAGTGTAGGCAATCAACAACGGCACTAGGTATAAACCTTTTGCTATCTTCCAAGCCATTAAACCGGTTCTCATTGGTGGTGTTTTAGCGATAGTCGCTGCGGCAAACGCAGTTAAACAAACAGGCGGTGTTACGTTACTGTCTTGCGACAACCAGAAAATAATTAAGTGAGCCGAAAGCAGTGCAAGACTGATCGCTTTTAACCCCAAGCTTTGCTCAAGCAGAGTTTCCACAAAATCAGCAGGGACTAACGCAATCATCTCTTTGGCTGTTTCGAGTGCCATTGGCGCGTTCAGCAAATCAAGCTTATCTGGCGCAGCCAACATGAAGATAGCTTTCGCCTGTTCCGGTAACTGTCCCGAAACCAACAGGTCGAGCAACTGACTTTCAGCAATCAGTTTATACAAAGCTGGTGCAGACAGAGTACCCAACACGATATAAGCCGCGGTTACTGGTAACCCCATGCCCAGAATCAAAGACGCCAGTGCAATTAAGGCGATCATCACCAACAAATCGCCGTTCGCCCAGCTATTGATCATCAACGAGAAGGTGTTACCAATACCAGTCGTGCTGATCACGTTGATCACCAGACCAATGCCCACTAGCAACACAGCCGTGGTCGCCATGTTTTTTGCGCCTTGAGAAAGCGCTTCGATGATCGCCTTTGGACCCATTTTGTGATTTTTAGAGAACCATGAAGCCACCACGACAGACAGAATCGAGATGCCCGCAGCGTAAGTCGGCGTAAAGCCCTTCACCAACAGAGTCACTAACACCGCTAATGGGATCAGGTTGTGCCAACCCGACAGCAATACTTTCAATAGAGGCTCACAGCCAGAAGTCACCTTTTGCACACCACTGCGTTTTGCTTCGATGCGCACGAAGAATGCCACAGACAAAAAGTAGATAAGCGCAGGAACGAAGGAAACCGCAATAATATCGACATAAGGAATTTGCGTGTAAGAGGCCATGATGAACGCGCCCGCACCCATCACAGGTGGCATCAGCTGCCCGCCAGTAGATGCAGCCGCTTCAACACCTGCCGCGAAGCGCGAAGGGAAACCTGCCTTTTGCATCAAGGGAATACTGATCACGCCCGTCGATACTGTGTTTGCTACGCTCGACCCGGAGACTGAGCCCATCAAGCCGGAGCCAATAACGGCAATGAAACCAGGGCCACCAATCACTTTGCCCGCCGCGGCACGGGATACATCAATAATGTAGTCGCCGACACCAGATCGAACTAAAAATGCGCCAAATAAGATGAACATGAACACGAAGGTCCAACTGATTCTTGAGATCGAACCAAACATCCCTTCTGATGAATAAAAGCTTCGATAAAGCAATGTTTCAAGGCTCAGGCCTGGAAAGTGAAAGATACCGCTGGTCCATTGTCCCCAAAGCACTACATAGCTTAAACACACTAAGATAAGCACTGGAATGAACCAGCCCATAGTGCGTCTAATCAGCTCGATGACGATGGCAATCGCCAAGATAGAGAAAAACCAATCACTGGCGATAAATTTTACGCCTCGGTCATAAAGGGCGTCTTCTGCGAAGGGGATATAGATAAGACAAGCCAGAGCCGCCAAGGCAATTCCGATGTCGACAGCCAGCGCTATCTTGCTATTTTTCAGCGAGATATGAGCGGGATACCAGAGTGCACAAATGATCGCAAAGCCAGCGAAGTGGGTCGCCGAGATCCAAAGTTCCGGTAAGGTAGATAAGGTGTTAAACCAAATGTGTAATAAAGAGAGAATCACGCCCATTGTTGTTATAGCTTTACCCACCCACGGGAAATCCGTCCGGGTCGGTAATTCAAATTTTTTCAGTTCCTGCTGCAGCGAATCGCTCATAGAAAACTCCTGCTCTCCACAGCAAACGCGCAGAGAAAATCCATAAAGTGAGGAGGTGCACGAACACATTTTTGAGCGAGCGCGCACCAAGCAATTAAGTCACGAAGGGGTTAGTTGATGGCAAATAGTAGTTCGTAACAAACCGTTAGTTCATAGGCCAGTATTTAGTTCACAGGCCAGCAGCTCATAAACCAATAGTTACCTGACAACAGATAAGCTAGTTAACGATCAACTCAGAAGGGATCTCGATGCCCATCTCTCGATAATAACGAGCAGCGCCTGGGTGAAGAGGAACAGGCAGACCTGCGATCCCTTTCTCGAGTGCCATTGCTTTGGTTGCTTTATGGATACCTTGTAGGAAAGGTAGGTTTTCATAGATAGCTTTGGTCAGCTGGTACACATCTTCTTCAGAGATGTCTTCACGAACCGCTAGGAAGTTAGGTTGGGCAATCGTAGTAATTGGTTTGTCGACACCTGGATAAGTGTTTGCTGGGATCTCGTACTTGGTCCAGATATTGTAATCGCCATTCGCTTGTTTGATCTGCGCATCGGTAAACGACAGGATTTGAATATCTTCACCCAAGGCAGCAAAGGCTTGTGTTACCGCACCAACAGGCACACCAGCAGGCGTATTCATGCCATCAATCGTGCCGTTTTGTAGTGCACTAGCACTGCCACCGTAACCCATAAAGGCGAGTTTAAATTGTTCTGGGTTAACCGATAGGCCCTGCATGATCTGGCGTCCTGAATTCTCAGTGCCTGAGTTCTTCTTACCGATAGAGAATTTCTTACCGTTTAGGTTCTCTAGATCGCTTACCGTACCTGTTTTTGCTAGATCTGAACGCACAATAAAGTGTTCTACATTTTGCCATAACATGGAAACTGAACGCAGTTGAGTTTGTCTGCCAGATTTCTCATATGGCCCCAAACCCTGCCAAGCCCAAGCACCATACAAACCTTGTAGAATTGCGAACTGAGCTTCGTTCTCGTTCAACAACTTTACGTTCTCACCCGAGCCCGCAGAGCTGATAGCCGCTAAAGAAAAATGCTGCTTAGGCGCAAGCTTAACTTTACTCAATGTCGCTAAGGCCACACCCACTGGATAATAGGTACCACCCGTTGAAGCCGTCGCTAAAATATAGCTGCGATCTTCTTCAGCTGACGCATTACTGATAAGGCCAAGAGAAGCCATTGCTAGCGCTAAAGTTTTAACCAGCTTGTTGTATTTCATTGTTACTCTCCATGTAGGGTTATTTACGTTATATTTTTGTTAACAACAATAGATAGCAAGCGTAATGCCAGTTTTTAACTATTTGTTTTAATTTACTTTTATTTTAAAACCTATTCAAAATAAGCCGTTTTTTGCTTATTCCCCTGTTATTAAGTAAGCCATTTTTGGCTTATCGGCTACCGGAATTAACACCTGTAGATCGGGAAGCAAGTCACACCATGTTGCAGTTGTGTGATCAATGTATGTAAATTGATAAATATGCAATGAGCCATTTATTGCTCATTAAAAATCAACAAGCACTGCGATGAAGCCGCTCTCTAAGGGTCAACATAGTCACTTCGATTTAACCCATAACGCACCATCTTTTGGTTCAATGTTCGACGAGGTAAATCCAAATCTTGCATCACGTCATTGATACGCCCTTTATAACGAACTAAGGCATCATGAATCACTTTCCTTTCAAAGCTCTGTACTTGAACCGCCAAAGGGATGCCCGCCGTTGTGGACTCTGTGACAGAATTGGGACGACACGCCAAAATATCCCCAACGGTCAAGCTTTCATCCAATGCAAAACGAATCGCAACATTACGCAGTTCACGCACATTGCCCGGCCACGCATACGAGAGCAGTGCATAGCGATCAGCCTCACTGGCTATACGTGTTTCGGAATTGGCTTCTTGGGTGAAGTGTTCAAACAAAAGTAAGGCATCTTCTTCACGCTCACTGAGTGGAGGCAAATGCAGCTGGGCAACATTCAAACGATAGAATAGATCTTGGCGAAAGTCGGGGTGATTCAGTAGATCGCTTTTCGAGGCAGAGACCACTCGTAGATCAACATGTTGTTGCTGATTCCCCCCCACGCGTTCGACGACATTATCTTGCAAGGTGCGCAGCACTTTTACCTGCATCGACAGCGGCATACTCTCTATTTCATCAAGGAACACTGTGCCTTTGTCGGCAAATTCCAGCTTACCAATGCGTCGTTTGGCCGCACCAGTAAACGCTCCGGCTTCGTGTCCAAACAGCTCGCTTTCAAAGAGATTTTCTGGGATTGCGCCACAGTTGAGCGGAACAAACGGATGGGTTTTACGTTGGCTGAATTCATGTAAGCAAGAGGCGACCAGCTCTTTACCACAACCCGTTTCACCATAGATGATCACGTTGGTGTCTATGGAAGCGACTTTCTGGATTTGCTCGCGCAGTTCACACATCACTTTACTGCGACCGATCAGCACCTGTTCAATGCCCTTAAGGTTATCCAGATAGTTCTGACGACTGTTTCTGTCTTGGCCACTTTGATGTTTATCTACCGCTTCCGATACCGTTTGAGACAGACGCTCTGGGTCGAATGGCTTCTCAATGAAGTCATAGGCACCTTGCTGTAAGGCTTTCACCGCCATATCGACATCACCATGCCCAGTAATCAAAATAACAGGCACATCTGGCACAAGACCTTTGAAACGCCCTAGCAGATCAACACCATCAATATCAGGTAAACGAACATCGGTGATAATGGTTTGAAAATCACCCTGCTCTACGGCGTTTAACGCATCTTGTCCTACTTCAAATGCGGTGACATCGAAGCCCGCCAGCTGCAACCATTGGCTGGTTGCTTGACGCACAATCGCGTCATCTTCAATTAAAGCAATACGCTGCATAGTTTGGTTCCGCCACTCTACATCTGATTAATATCGTCCACGGTATGTAAAAAAACCTCAGACGAAAAGGAGCTAGCTCCCACTTTGAATAACACTCCTTTAACAGTTTAATAATGTTTGTTAGCTTCGATTTGTCTCACTCTCCATTCGCTTAAAAAGCAAACATAAAACCTTGTCAAACCACTAGCTCAAAGAGGCAAGCCACTAATTTTAAAGGGATTTGATCAGCAATGATGAATAACAATCGATATTGGTTATTCCTGTGTACCTGTTTATTGATTGGTTTGGTGCAGGTCACCACCAAGAATGGCATCAGCCAGTGGAAGCTTGAACAAGCCCAACGCTATGCCGAACAGCGCTTCCTTGGCTACATTGCCGAAGCAAGGCGAACCCTTAAGCGTTTCTATTATCTGCCCTACCTAGTAACCAATGATGAAACCAGTGTGCGCTTCATTGATGGTGAAGCCCGCCTAGAAAAACGCATTAAGAAGCAGCTGATTCAATTGGATAAAGCCGCCAACACCAAGGGCTGGTATCTGCTTTCTGGCGAAGGGGACTTGTTGGTATCGAGTGTTGAAAGAAGCAAACTGAGCAATAAGAACGCCAGTACAATTGTTTCGAAGATCCACCAACAAGGTGGTGCGATTTCAGTGGTAACAAAAAACAAAGGCGTGACGCCCGATTACTTCATTGCCGCACCCGTATATCGAGCCTCTGATGTGGTTGGCATTGTCGCGGTGCAAATCGATTTGTCATTGTTAACCGATCAATGGTTTGCCGATGGTGAGGCGATACTGTTTCAGAACCCTCGCGATCAGTTCTTTCTCTCCAGTGACAACAGGTTGAGTGCCGATTGGTTCAATGACACCTTCAATTCTCAGCCCACAGCGACAAAACGTGAGCTGTATGACCAAACCCATATTCGCGTGTGGCGATTGCAAGATAAAGATTACCTAATTCAGTCCATCAAGTTAGACGATCTGAATTGGCGTTTAACCTACCTAACGCCATTAACCAGCCTCAACCAGACCACGAACTGGATCAGCTGGAGTGTGGCGGTTGGCTGTCTTTTCATTCTGTTACTGTTGGTTATTCTTTACCAAAGACGCCAGAAAAAGCTCAGCAATCTGAGAATCCAAAAGCTTATCGAAGAGTCTGAGAAACGACTGTCTGGGATGATCAATAAAACCCATGTTGGGTTAATACTGATCGATAAACACGGACGCATTCACGATATCAACCTGATGGCGAAGAACTACTTTTCACTATCTGATTCAATGATCAATAACATCAAGGCGTGGCAGTTATTTGAGGCAGGTAATCCGAATTCAACCACCTTGCAACTGCTCAAAAACTTAAAGCAGCATCAAGAGCTGGCCGAGATAACTAGCGTCGAAACCATGGCAAGACGCAGCGATGGCAGCTACTTCCCTGTTTTATTCTCTATTAGCGCCTTTCCTTGGCATGCGACGACTTACTACCTGTGTACCGTAATCGATATCAGCAAACGTAAGAAAGCCGAAATTGCGGTGCAAAACGCCAATAAAACGCTACAACTGCGGGTCGAAGAGCGAACTCAAGATCTAAAAGATGCGCAGCAAGAACTTGTCGAATCTAGCAAACTGGCTGCACTAGGGCGGATGTCGAGTGCGATTACTCATGAACTCAATCAGCCGCTTACTGGCCTAAAAACGCTACTTTCAAGTAACCAGCTATTGATGGAAAGAGGCGAGACTAAGATGCTGAAAGCGAACATGGACTTAGTCATGAGCCTGATCGACAGAATGGCTAACATGACCAGCCAATTGAAGTCGTTCGCCTTCCAAAGACTTGAAAAGCCTTACCCAGTTTCACTGACAGACGCACTGCAAGAAACCCTGCGAATTCATCAAGCCGAACTGGAAAACGTCGATATTCGCGTGCGTGTCGCTTCCAATATTTCGATGGTAATGGGAGAAGAGGCGCGACTTCGTCAAGTGCTTGGTAACCTGCTTAGAAACGCTGTCGATGCTACTCAGAATCAAACACCCGCGACCATTGTTATCAGTGCACATACCGATCAACAACGTGTGATCATCAAGGTGCAAGACAATGGCTGCGGTGTATCAGAAGACCAACTCGAAACCATTTTCGAACCATTTCATACCAACAAAAAGATGGGCGAAGGTTTGGGGCTGGGGTTAGCTATTACAGCCAACAATGTACGGGATATGCAAGGCACCTTGATAGCAAAGAACAACCCAGACCAAGGCATGACATTCACATTAACGCTGAAGAATATAGATAGTGAGTAGTTACTAACAAAAAGCATTAAATCGCACCACATAAAGAAGACAGAACTAAAAAACCGCCCACAGAGGGCGGTTTTGATTCACTTATTAGCGTATGACTTATCAGTTAATCAGTTCGCGACTTACTCAGCTAGCTGCTTTAACAGTAACTCAGTCGGGCGAACAATCGCGATGATTGATTCATCATAGATTTTCGCCGAATCAGACAGTATCGCTTGGTAGGCATTCACGTCTGCTTCTCTTACTTTCTCGCCTGCTTGTGCTTTAGCAATCAAGGTTAACGCCAAGTCTGCCACTTCAACGGTTTTCTCTGCAACCACCACAGTCTCTACCGAAGATACGTTGCCAACGAAGACAGTTTTAGCCGCTAGTGCAGCCGATTTTGCTTGCTGATAATGCTCAGCAAGTTGCTCAAGCACTTGTTGATTGCCTGTCGCCATGTCATTGACCAAGTCTTGCATCTCATACACGGCGTAGCTTTCCACAGGCAGCGCATCAACGAAGCGGTTTAAGCGCTCGTATTGGCTGTATAAAGTGCCCTTAGGTTCCGTAGAATTCCACTTCTCCCAGTTGCGAGCGTAGTATTGAGCAGGCTCGGTGTATTTAGCTAGCACGCGCAGGTCGTGAATATCTTGGCCTTTTGCAATGCGCTTCAACAACATGTCAGCATCGGCGTGGTGACGTAACCCAACCGACACTTCCGACCATGTATCCATCGCTTTCATGCGCTTATACATGCTTCGTTCGTCGGTCAGTTCTGCATCCGACCAGAAACGCTCTGCAATTGCATAGCTACGTGGCCATAGGTAGTTTTCAACCGTGAGGCTGTCTTTGTTTTCTAGCCACATGGTGATCTCGCCGCCTAAAATCAGCTCTTTTTCTTTGTCGGTTAACTCTGCAGGGTAGCCACCATTTGGCTCAGGGATCACGCTGCCTTCAACATCACTGCTCGCAATCACTTCACCTGTGGTTGGCCAGCGCACGTTACCAATTAACTGATAGCTGCCTTCCGCAAACCCATTTGGATTTAGGTTCAGGTTGAACTCGGTGTACGACATGAAGTTATCGAAGTGGCCGACAAAGGTTTTGCCCGGCACGTAATCAAGGATGTAGATCTCTTCACGAGACTTGCCGCTGTAATCACTGAATGCGCGGAACGTGCCGTCTTTTGCTTCAATCATGGTCAGTGTTCCCTTACGTGGGCTGCCTTTAGAACGAGGTTTCTGCCATTGGTAAGTCACGAATTTTTCGCCACTGTGCAGCTTATCGTCAACCGTGATGCCGCTTGGCATTGGATCGTTGCGATAATGGTAACTAGTTGGCTGAGGTTGATCTAGGTAGTAACCCGTAGAAAGAATACCTGGGTAGCCCTCTTTCGCTGCACGACCGATACTATCGTGCCCTTGCCAGCTTTGAATCACGATAGAAGTTGGCAGATCTTTATGCCAGATCTCATCCCAACCCGTCATCTTCTTACCGCGCTCTTCGAGCATCTTCTCAACTTTTACATTGAGGTAAGACTGCAGGCCACGCTCACCATCGATATTATTCTCTTCAATGAACTGTTGGTGCTTTTCGCTGTTTTTCCACTGCGCATAGTTCGGCTCATCGCCACCGATGTGGAAATACTCGTCTGGGAACAGCTCGGTCACTTCATCAAATACGTCGCCCAGCATTTCATAGAGCTCTGGATTCAATGGGTCCATTAATGGTTCAAACACGCCCCAACCACGCTCTTGCTCATAGCTTTGACCTTCACCACCCGACATCAGGCGCGGGTAAGCATAAGCAACCGCAGAAGAGTGACCCGGAAGAGACACCTCTGGAATCACACGAATACCAAGATTACGCGCGTATTCCACTAAGTAACGGACTTGGTCTTTGGTGTAGTAGTTACCATCAGCGGTTTCAGACCACAAACGTGGCCATGATTCGGTTTGAATGCGAATACCTTGGTCGTCCCAGAAGTGCCAATGGAAAACGTTCATCTTCGCCGATGCCATCGCATCTAACTGACGAATCAGCACATCGAATTCGATAAAGTGACGAGAGGTATCGTAAGAGACACCACGCCAGCGGAAGCGAGGCTCATCGACAATCGTGACAGCAGGAATGTGGTAGCCAGTCGCTGTGGTTTCAACGAGCTGTAAAAGGGTTTCGATGCCGTGAATTGTGCCGTATGGACTTGGAGAGCTCAGCGTGATTTGTTCGCCCTGAGTCGTAATTTTGTAGGACTCCACAGAATCAATGTTTTGTACTTCAGATTTTGGCGCCGCGTCGATATCAATGATCAGGTTCGCTTGGTCGGCGCTATCAACCTGCCAGTTTAGAATAGGTACACCAGTCTGGCGCTCAAGGCGGTCAATAAAGCGTTTCGCCGTGTATTCAACACGGTCAGAGTTAAAGCCTTTGATGTAAACCTTGAAGTTGCCATCAACCTTAACCTGCCCAGCTTTCAGCTCGACTGTTTGCGGGTACGGCATTAAATTTAGATCGGTACTTGGAGCCATTGCTAACGCCATTGGGGACACTACTGAACCTGAAATCAATAGGGATAATATAGTTTTTTTCATTATTAGTTTTCCTATATAACGGGCGTTCTGTTTTGTTTATCGGAGGCAATTCACAAAACAGAACCATCAACCACTGCTGTTGTTTATCGTGAGCTCAAAGCCTATCGTCTGTGAAAAACGAATGAGCTCACAAACTTATGATTAGCTAACCAACTCAACCGCTTCACGAACCAACACCGCGATCTCATCCCACTGTTCGTTCTCGATCATCTTTGGAGAAACCATCCACGTGCCACCGCAACATACGACGCGATCAACGGCTAAGTAATCATTCACGTTGTGTTTGCCGATACCGCCCGTTGGCATTAAAGACACATCAACGTATGGCGCTAACAGAGATTTCACCATATTGATCCCACCAGACGCTTCTGCTGGGAAGAACTTCAAAAAGTTAAGACCTAGCTCCAACGCTTGCTCTACTTGGCTTGGGTTGTTTACGCCAGGAACGATTGGCATACCGATCTCTTGGCAACGTTTTACTGTGTTGGGATTCAAGCCCGGTGCTACGATGAATTCGCTGCCCGCCTCTTTCGCAAGGTCGATCTGCGCAGGTGTGAGTACTGTACCTGCACCGATACACATCTCTGGGTAGGCATCACGCATCGCACGAATCGAATCCGCTGCCGCTTCGGTACGGAACGTCACTTCTGCTACTGGCAGGCCGTTTTCTACCAACACTTTTGCTAGTGGAATCGCATGTTCCACCTTGTTGATTTGGATAACAGGGATAACTTTGAACTGCTTAAGTGTGTTGATCATTTCTTGAGACATAATAGTTCCGCTTTTTATTTTTTAATCAGTTGGCTCATAGCGATCATAGGGATTATTGCGCCAGAGTATTGAATAGCGATGGAAGCCAGTTGGTGGCCAAATTCGGCTGCGTCGGTGGCGCTCTCGCCAGTAAGACGCGCAGCTAAATAACCCGCAGCGAATGAATCGCCCGCAGCGCAGGTGTCGACCACGTTAGAAACACGAGTCGCGGATACATAACTCTCAACAACATCGCCTTGTTCAACTTGAACAATCTTGCATGGCTCACAGCCACGTTTGATGACGACCTCTTGGCAGCCTAAGCGAAGGCAGCGTTGTTGAACGCTCTCGCCATTGCCCCAAACCAGCAGGTCGTCGTCTTCGGTAATCAGTGCAATGTCGACCAATGGTAGTAACTTGGCGTACCAATGCTGAGCTTGTTCAGTCGTCCAAAGTTGCGGGCGATAGTTGTTATCAAAAATCAGCTTGCCGCCTTGATTTGAGAACACGCTAATAGCTTTGAATAAGCGCTCACGATAGGCGTCATCTAAAATCGCGATACTGATACCGCTGATGTAAACCGCATCGACTTGTTTCTCGGTCAGGGCGATTTCAAGCTTATTCAGATCACTAGCTTGAAAGTAAGATTTGACTGCCGCGTCGTTGCGCCAGTAATGAAAGTGTCGCTCGCCTGTCTCGTCGGTTTCAACCATGTAGAGTCCAGGAAGCTTGTTCGCAATGCGTTCGACGAAATTGGTTTGAATGCCTTCTAGTTGCCAGCTATCAATCATATTTTGAGACAGCTCATCACTGCCAAGCCCTGTCGCATAGTGCACAGAGAGGTTTTGATGTTGAGTTAAGCGAGAAAGGTAAAGTGCGGTATTAAGTGTGTCACCGCCAAACTTTTTGGTTAATGGAGAGCCGCTGATTTCGACCATACATTCGCCAAAGAAAGCAATATTGAAATGAGAAGATGCAGGCATAGCCGATCCTAAAATAGAGAGATATATGTGGGAGAAGGCCCTGCCACTAAGCAGGGCCTGAATTAAGCAAACCAGTTGTGGAGACTAGGTTTAGCTTGTTTGATTTGCAGGACGTTGAGGTGCCGCTTCTTCTTCAAGTACGCCAGTCTCAGACATTTCCATCTCCATCAGAGCACGCTCGTCATCAAGAATCGCTTTTGCCATTTCAGGTGTTACTTGGTTAGCCGGAGTCACTAGGCTCACAACCACACCTGCCGTTAGAGCAAACAGACATGATGGGATAACTGGGTTGCCCCAGAAGGCTGTGTAGTCAGCGTTTAACATTACTACGAATGAAGCTACAGAAGCACCCGCTAGTGTTGCAAGCGCACCTTGCCAGTTGTAGCGTTTCCAGAATTTACCCAACATACCGCACACAAACATGCCCGACATAACCGTTGAAATCATCTTAGTGATGTAGCCAATGATGTCGTTTGACGTCAGTGCGAACAGTAGTGCGAAGCCAATCACCACAACCAAAGCTAGACGAGAGTAGTTCAACATTGATTCTTTGTTTGGTACGCGGCCTGTGAACATCACGTACACGTCACGCAGTAGGATAGATACACCGGCAATCGCATCTGAGCTTGCACTCGACATGGTTGCAGATAGACCTGCGATAAGAACAATCATGCCTACGCCAACTGGAAGAACCGTTGCAGCTACGTATGGGAACGAGTAGTTCGGGTTATCCAATGATGGGTCGATTGCGTGCGCAGCCATACCAATGATTGCTGGAATAATAGAGAAGAAAAGGTACAACACACCAGAAGCGACAAATGAGCGACGGATAGTTGAAACATCTTTACCAGAGTAGATACGCTGACGGAATGAAGGTGTTGCAAGTACGCCCACACCGATAACCACAGCCAGAGAAACAGCAGGCAGAATGCCCAGTTTATCGATTGCTAAAAAGCTTGTAGCAGCAGGGTCCATCGCAGCGTAAAGGTTGTCCATGCCACCAATGTGATCAACAGACATTACCGCCATTAGGATGAAGCCAGCAAAAAGGATGATTGCTTGAATCGTATCGGTCCATACAACTGCTGTGTAACCACCGATAACAACGTAGATAGTGAAAGCTGCAGCAATAATAATTTTCGCAAGGTTAAGGTCGATGTCTGCAATCCACGCTAGGTACATGCCGCCACCTAGAATGTGCGCACCTAACCAACCGATTGACGCGATAAAGATAAGTAGGCCAACCACGTTTTTTACGATTCGGTTAGCGCCAACGTAATAAGCCAGCTCTTCACTCATGGTCATGAAGTTCAGTTTACGAACCGGAGCAAACCAAAGTGCAAGCAATAGGATGCCCACAGCACCGCCAATTCCGTACAGAGCACCTGCCCAGCCATTTGCGTAGCCGAAGCCAACCGCGCCCATACTTGAACCCGTGCCGACCATCATAGACAGGATCTTAAGAGCTAACTTGTTTATTTAGATAGAAAAAAGGCTTCA
>NZ_JBFSUL010000042.1:0-44449 GCF_041467395.1 Vibrio sp. 10N.247.310.98
TTCTTGAAGATAAAAGCGGCTTTCCCCGGAAAGCCGCGATGAACCTTTTTTATTGGGTTCTCTCCTGTGGTTTAAGTGGTTACAATCGTTTGAATATAGACAGCAGTAATGCAATGAGAGAGTAAGTATGAAGATTGCACCATACTCAAGCGGACGCTTTAAAAACTACTTAGAACAAAAAAGCTCTGAATTTAGAGATCTCATCTACCAACACCAAGTTAACTCTCGTTACTTCAATCAAAATGATGAAATCCTACGTCAAGGTGAGCAGCTTCAGTATCTTTATGTAGTGCCCGCTGGAAGAGTCTCTATGAGTATTTCGGCGGCTAATGGGCGACGCTTTCAATTGGGCGAAGTGAATTGTGATTATCATATCTTCGGTGAGATGGAGTTTTTCACGCAGACCCCTTGTCAGTGGAACGTAGTGGCTGATGAACACATGCAAGTTGATGTTATTTGTATCCAGAAACTATCAGAAGCGCTACATGAAAATCCGGAGATGATGTTCTTTTTCGCCTCTGCATTAGCGGAAGATTATCAAGACTCTATGGGCATTTACACTAATCGTCTTTTACACTCAATTACCTACAACATTGCCTACGACTTATTGGTTCAAAGTCAGACAAATACTGTGTTAGGCGGTTTCGATAAAGTGAATCAAGAAGCGGAACGTTTTGGCACATCGAGCAGAGTGTATCGAAGAGCGGTTAAAGACCTATTAGACAAGGGTTTCATCAGAAAAGGAGATCAAGGGTTAGAAATTGTCGATCAGCGAGCACTGCAAGCTTTTATTGACTCCTACGAATAATAAAAGAGCTTGGCACTTACTTAAATGCCAAGCTCGGTTTTTCAATGTTTACTATTAACTACTCGCATCTATTTATGAGCGACTTTCTCTCAGCAACTAGCCCGTAAGTGTCCGCGCACCATTACCGGCGACTAAGTATTAATCCTTAAGCTTTTGCATACATGAGTGTTCTATAACCACCGATTAAGTTGCGTGCTTTAAAGCCGTTGTTGACGAGTTGGCGATAAGCCACGTTACCACGTAACCCGACTTGGCAGTAGATTACAATCTCTTTGTCTGCTGGGAGCTCACTCATTCGATCACGCAGTTGGTCGACAGGAATGTTGATTGCGCCTTCAATAAAGCCACCATTTTCTAGTTCGCTAGGGTTACGAACATCGAGTAGGAGTTGGTTGTCGCTTAATGTTGCAATCTCATCGAAATGAATAGGTGTCGCGTCACCTTTAATAATATTGTTGGCAACAAATGCGGCTTGGTTAATCACGTCCTTGGCACTCCCGTAAGGTGGTGCATAGGTTAATTCAAGGTGTTGAAGCTGATCAACGGTCATACCTGCACGTTGAGCTACTGCCATAACATCAATGCGTTTATCTACGCCATCTTTACCGACGGCTTGCGCACCTAGTATTTTCCCTGTCTTAGGGGCGAATAACATCTTGAACGAGACAATCTCAGCGCCAGGATAGTAGCTAGCGTGGCTTGCGGTATGCACATAGACTTTTTCATAGTCGACGCCTTCACGCTTCAACTGTTTTTCGTTTTTCCCTGTTGAGGCAACGGCTAGGTCAAAAATCTTACAGATAGCTGTGCCCTGTGTACCTTGATAGATTTCATTGCGTCCGAGCATGTTGTCGGCAGCCATACGACCTTGACGGTTAGCAGGGCCAGCAAGCGGAACTAGAGTTTGTGCACCTGTGACAAAGTCTTTTTCTTCGACCACATCACCCACAGCGTAGATGCTAGGATCGCTAGTCTGCATCATTTCATTGGTGTAGATACCACCTAGTTCGCCAATTTGAAGTCCTGCTTCTTTTGCTAACTTAGTCTCAGGACGCACACCGATAGCCATGATTAAGATATCAGTAGTTAATGACTCGCCATTATTAAGTGTTAATTCTAATTCACCCTCTATGTGTTGGTGCTTCTCGCTCTCGCCTGAATCAAAACTTGCGATGTGTTCGTTAGGTATATATTTCACAGACTCAAGCGCGACGCCGAGTTTTAGGTCGATGCCTTTGTCACGAATCTCCGCATGGGCAAAGCCGGCCATTTCCCGGTCTACTGGCGTCATTACTTGGTCAGCCATCTCAATCAACGAAGTCTTGATCCCAAGCTGATGAAACGCTTCCATCATTTCCAAGCCGATAAAGCCACCGCCAACAACTGTCGCGTGCTCAGGTTTATTCATTTGGATTGTTTCGATGATGCGATCCATATCTGGAATATTGCGTAGTGAATGGGTGAGGGGGTTATCGATTCCTGAGATGGGAGGAACGACGGCACCGGCTCCAGGGCTGAGTAATAAGAAGTCGTAACTCTCGCTGTAGTGATTACCATCAACAAGATTTTTGACTGTAACGGTTTTATTGGTGCGATCAATAGAGGTAACTTCGTTCATCACTCGTGCGTCAACGTTGAAGCGAGCTAAGAAGCTTTCAGGTGTTTGTAACAGAAGCTTGCTTCTATCCTCGATATCGCCACCTATGTGGTATGGCAATCCACAGTTGGCAAAAGAGACGAATGGTCCTCGTTCAAACATTATGATTTCGGCTTCTTCACTAAGACGACGAGCGCGTGCAGCAGCTGAAGCACCTCCAGCTACGCCACCGATGATTACAATTTTAGTCATACGTTTACCTATTACTGTCTCTAAGTTTAACTATACAAATTGCCGAGCATAGAGCTTGTATCTTCTTAATGATCAGTACTGGCTGGTCGCCGGCGATTGAGTAGTTTTCGAAATACCTAGATACTATAAAGATGTAAATTAGCATTGTCTAATATTTATTTTGAAGCTATCACCTCGGGATTGAGCGTTTGGTCCAAGGGCTGTGATTAGACTAAAGCACGCTAGTAAAGGTAATACGCGTTAGCGAGTCGAGTACAGGTTAGCCAAATTAACTGTCATGAGCATAATGAACAGGATCACGGATGTGCTGACTGATTACGTTCTTCAGATCTTGTTCATACAGATCTAGCCAGGCATAACGCTCGCGATACAACTTACGCTTTTGACGTTTTAGAGCTTCAAGATCTTTCCTGTTCGGGTTTGTCGGGAGACGATAGAAATAGTTATCATGCACCTGTCCATCGTGCTCTTCCCACAGACTGTCGTATTTAAGGCTGATGTCTTTGTTTTTCTTACCGTAGCGTAATGAGTTCGAGACATGACCAGACTCTTTTACCGCATAGATATTGTCGATACCCAAGTTAATAGCGAGCAGTCGTAGTGTTTCTACCATGAAGGATTTAGGTCTTAAACCGTAAAAAGCTTTGGTGAATGTGCGGCTAAATCCATTGTCATTGGCGCCACCCTGTATACCGCCGATGTAGATGTTGTTGTCGAAAACAGTAAACGAAATGGTATACATTTTTTCGAGTTGAGAGTTGGTCAATGAAATTGTCAGTTCACCTTCTTTTCTCGCGTTTCTTTCGAAGCTGAGATTAACCAGATAAACGTTGTCATCTATCTCAAGTTTTAAAAGATTGAGCCTTTCGTTATAGATTTGGTGTCTAGCTTCTGTTGCGAAGGTGTTTTCAAACCAGTCGTAGTGTTTGGATAAGATATCGATCTTTTCTTTATTGCTAAAGCCAGTACATAAGTAGGGAGTCACAAATTTAGAAAGGAAGTTGGGTTGCTTGATAAATAATAACTTTCTCTCTTCAGAGTTGAAACTATTACTCATTTTTCGAGTAGCTGAATAATAAAACAGGGCTCGAATAGTAAACTTAACTATCGCTTTGTACTTACCCTTATTTTTATGGGTATTTGCTTCAATCCCCATGCGAACGACATTCATAATCACCTCAAAGAAGAAGGATTGCTCGAACATAGTCGTGTCATGAACCCTTCCAATAATCTCACCAATAACAAGAAAATGATGATAGTGAAAAAGGTGATTTGGGTAAGTATGGATATGTATAGCTATGTAACTCAATCAGTTACTTAGCGTTCAGATTTTGGACAGATGTGTTTGTCGCTTTAGTGGGGAGGGGTATCAATGTTATTTATTAGAGGCGCTTGCTCCTAAATCAAAAATGCCACTACAAATCTGCAGTGGCATTAGAACGATAACAAACTATCACCTTGCTTAAACCTAAACTTTAGTTCTTATATAAACTAAAGTTCTAACAGTTTAGCCAGTTCACGCTCTTCGAGAAGCTCTTCAATGCGTTGACGAGTCTTAGGCGTTTCGGCTTGCGCTTTAGTCGACTTGCCTGCTTTTTTGCTTCGGCTCGTTTTCGCTTTTTCCTTAGTCGTCATCGTAATCTTCCTTGTGTTTTTTGTGTTACAGGTTGCACGTCTCTTTTAGTGCCTTGCCCGCTTTAAATGCTGGCGTCTTTGATGCGGCAATCTGAATCTCTTCTCCGGTTCGCGGGTTACGACCAGTGCGAGCAGCTCGAGAGTTAACTTTAAAGCTACCAAATCCAAGGATCGATACGTCATCACCGTTCGCAAGCGAAGTAGAGATACCTTCAACTAGCGCATTTAGTGCTGTGCCTGCTTGGTCTTTTGAGATGTCTGCAGAAGTCGCGATGTGTTCAACTAATTGAGATTTGTTCATAATCTATATTCCTTATTGAGTACGGCTGGCGTCTACCTTTAGCACCTAGCTTATGCGATCTTATCAACAGCAATTGAAATAATGTCAGTGAGCGGGTAGAGCTTTGTAAAGTAACCAACAGAATTGACTATAAAAGCATCTGTCGGTTCAATCAATGCAATTCATTGATTATTATTGGTTTATAGACATGTTGCCCAAATTTACTTGAGAAAAGAGCATTAGGGTTGCCCGTTCGATTCATAATCCAAATCGAAGCTGTCATCTATCACGTTGATAACGAAAGAGTAAAAACAAAGAAGCCCAGCTTAATTGCTGGGCTTCATGTTGTGCTGTCAGAGCGATTTGTTAATTCAGAACTATTTAGTAATAAAAATTTGTTCTGTTTCTAGTGATGTCATCGTGCGAACTTGACGCCAAATGTAGTAGAAAATACCTAACATCATCAGCATGCTTGGGATGGCGATTGCTGGGTAGCTGTAAAGTGTCAGCTTGCCAAGTTCTTCATTAAAGGCAGCGGTGCCAGCAGGGCTAGTCACAATCCAAGTCGCTAGGAAGTAGTTCATAGCTGAAGAAAATGCGAAAGTACTCGCGAATAGGTAGTTGGATGTCATTAGACAACGATCAAACTTTGCTTGGTTACCGAACTGCTTTAGGCGCTCTTCAATAAGAGAGATATTTAACAGGGCCGGTGTGAAGATAACTTTCTGGATAAACGGGTAGCGGGTGAAGGTTGAGCCAAGAACCGCCAAACCAATTAGACCAGGGATTAATGCTTCTTTTAGTGCTAACCAACGAGTGTCTAGCTCAAAGAAACCAATACCGCCCGTCAATAGCACGCTTACAAAGCCGAGCGCAGCGATGAAGTTGAACTTCTTATTGCGGATTAACTCCATGCCACCATAAGCAATAGGGAAGGCAAGGGCAACAAGCAAAGCTAAGCCTGTTCCGAGATGCTCATCTCCACTGAACTTCATTAAAATGAATGAAGGAAGAAAGACGTTAAACACGACTTCGAAAAGAGGACTCGATTTTTTGTTTTCTGTGTTACTCATAATTTCTAAATACATTATGTTATGGATTTGTTCTCAGGGATTGTTGTTTACCTCGTCCAAGATGTAAAGCCTTAAGGCGTCATGCTGTGTAACGACATGTGACATCAACGACATCTCTGAGCCTATATAACGCTCAATTTAATACTTTGTGAGGGATGTTTATCTGGCCGACTTGGGGAAATCGAGTGGAAATTTTGGTTTAGTTTATTCAAACCTAATTCAGTTTATTGCGTTGTCGCGTACTCTTACTCACATTCACCGCTCTCAAACGATTGATGAATGTGAAATGAGGGAGAATAGAAAGGAATAGTTATAAGTCCATTATTGGTCGAAAAGTAGGTTAAAGCTTAAAGGGATTTGGTCGGAAATCGCTAATTCACCCACGGTCGCTGAAAGTTTGTTTAGATTCTCTGTCGATATCCCAAAATCAGCGCCGTTGACGATGATTGTCGAAGCTGAGCTAACCATGACAAACCCTGAGGATGGAACCACCACAACTGGGAAGTCGATCGTTTTGGTTACGCCGTGTAAAGTAACTTCCGCTGCTACTGTTGTTCTTTTTGGATCACCAGATAGCATCGACGGTTCAACCTTCCCAGAGATCTTCACTTCAGGAAAAGTCATCGATTCAAAGTAGAGTTCATTCAGTCTCTGGTCACGAATAGCGACTCCGGTGCTCACGCTTTTCAAGTCCAATACTATTGAAAACTGACCCTCTTCGGTAAGCCCTCCAGACATAGGTTTGATGGATGCGGGCTCGACAACAAACTGCTTTTTAATGGTCGCGAATGTGATGTTCGATAACTTCGGATCTAATGTGTAGCCCGACTCCGCGAAAGATTGAGCGGAGATAACGGTGCATAGGAGGCCGAATGTAGAGATTAGTTTTTTCATAAGTTGTCACCAGATTGATGAATTCACAGGTTTACGTTCTTGAGTCGTACGTTTTTAAAATGACTTTTTGGAAAGAGTGATTGAGAGAAGCTTAGTTCAGCATTCGAAAAATTACCGCAGGAAAAGAAGAGCGTCGCTGTATTACTGGAATCATGATCGACGAAGTGACTTGTTTATTTTTGGTTATGTTATAACATAACCAAAATCACTCTTGCCAAGAATAATTATTCTGTTGGTAAAAGGGAAGCGATGAGCATGTATCAAGGAGACGACGTAATGAATGCCGTGTTAACCAAGCCTTTGGCTACCAATAGCAGCCAGCCACTCAACATTAGTTCAGCTGTGAGTATTCAGGATAAGGCAAATCACAAGCCAAGCTTGAGTGCTTCTGAGCAGCCAACGGTATTAGCGGATATCTACCAAAGTGATATTAATATAGCGGTATGGCAGCGACAGTTTGATGAAGGCTTAACGACGGCAATTAGTGAATTTATCGCCTTGAATCCAAACTTTAGTAAGTCTGTTAGCGTGTCACCTGATAATGCTTTCGATAAGTTGGAATTTGCTACCGATGGCACCGCCTCTAAAGCGCTATTAGAAAACATGGCAGAGCTGGTGGATATGTTCTGTTGTTTGTTTGAGCTTGAAGAAGTCGGGTTGCGTTTAGCCGTTCTGAATAAAGCGATGTGCCCACGTTTCCATTTTGATCAAGTGCCTTGCCGCTTGGTGACAACTTATCATGGTGTTGCGACTCAATGGTTGCCAAACGACTTAGTCGACCGTTCTAAGCTAGGGCTAGGGGCTAACGGAAAGCCTGATTCTGTTTCAGGCCTGTACAACGACGAATCTGACATCCAGAAAATGGCCAGTGGTGATGTTGCGTTATTAAAAGGGGAGCGTTGGAGTGGCAATGAGAATAGAGGCCTTGTTCACCGTTCACCAGTCACTTCATCTGACGAAACACGATTGCTGTTAACGTTGGACTTTGGTTGATCAACTTTTGACTATTTAGTTCGCAACCTGTTTCTATTCAGACGTTCAACTCATTTAAATACCTTCCTAATGAGCTAACGGCATGGCGCGATCTGTGCCGTTATTATTCTCAAACAGAGACACTCATCAGCTGACCATGTTTAGCACATTAATTCAAAATTTAGAGTTTACCATTCTCTAAATCAATGGGTTACGATGCGTGCACTTACTCACATATATCAATATTTCAGTTCCTCATCGGTTTCTTAATTTATTTTAAAGCGTAAAATATATCCCGCTTGCAAACCTCTTTGGCAACCAATTTGTTCGCCACGGTTTTTTACTTCCACATTATAGGTTTCCTATGTTCAAGAAACTCTCGCTTAAAAATAAACTGGCGATTTCAGCCAGTATGGCCATTATCCTGGGGGGGATCTTGGTCGAGGCATTGTCTTTTCGTGCTTCATTGCAAAGGTTGGATACAGAAGTTGAACAGCGTTTAGAAGGCGCATCGGCTTCTTACAATCAATATGTATCGGATTGGATCTTATCCAAAGAGCGTGCGCTTACTTCTCTTTCGAAAGAATCCAAACAAGAAAGCTTGGTGACTCACCTAAAACAGGTTCGTGATTCAGCCTCTTTTGATAATGTCTTCTTGGCGTTTCCAGACGGTTCGCAAAAGAACGCAAACGGAGTGGTATTGCCGCCCGGCAATGATGACCCACGTCTATGGGGTTGGTACACCAACGCGGTAGCAAACCCTAGTAAGGTGTTCATGGATAATCCAACGGTTGCAGCTGCAACTGGGGCGAATGTTGTGTCGCTGGGTACTGCCATGCAATTACATGGTCAACAGGTTGTGTTAGGCGCGGATGTTGAAATTACCGACATTCTTAATAGCCTAGAGCAAGTGATTCTTCCGGGTGAAGGTTACATGTTCATCGCGACCAATAAAGGCACGGTTTATACGCACCCTGACACCAAGTTACTGAACAAAAATATCAGCTCACTTGGGTTAGATTTTGCGGACGTACAAAAGGCGCTGACTAGCGGTAAAGACACTTCTATCGAGTTGAATGGCAGCGACTATGTTCTGTACGCACGTGCGATTGATGGAACGAGCCTGATTACTGTGAGCGTTGTTAACCATGACTCTCTGGTTGCGCCACTATTTGATGCAGTGATTGGTCAAGTGTTGGTGACGCTACTTGTGGTGATCGTATGTACCATACTGTTTAACCTGTTGTGTACGATTCTATTCCGCCCGTTGAACCACGTTTCTCAAGCACTGGCGCAAATCGCGAATGGTAGTGGTGATTTAACTCAACGCATTCATGTTGAAAACCAAGATGAAGTGGGCGAGTTGGCTCATAACTTCAATACCTTTGTTGGAAGCTTACAGCAGTTGATTGGCCATATCCGTGGGCAGTCAGAACAGCTAAACAGCCAGTCAGAGCAAAGTGCTCAGCGTGCGAACCGTTCGGTGGATGAGCTTAATCATCAGCAGCAAGAAATCACTATGGTCGCGACGGCCGTAACTGAAATGGCGAGCGCCACGCAAGAGATAGCATCGCATGCCGAGCAAACAGCAAAAGCGGCGCAAGATTCAGCGACAAGCACTAACAGTGGTCACGCTCTGGTTGTGGATACCAAAGGTTCAATCAATAACCTAGCCAATGAAGTTAATGAAGCGGGTAGTGTGATTAGCGAACTTAACAAGCATGCTCAAGAGATCTCGACTGTACTCGCAACGATTCAAGGCATTGCAGAGCAAACCAACTTACTTGCTTTGAATGCTGCGATTGAAGCGGCTCGTGCTGGCGAACAAGGTCGTGGCTTTGCTGTGGTTGCTGATGAAGTACGTGTGCTTTCGCAGCGCACTCACTCTTCAACGGAAGAGATCAAATCAACAATTGATATCCTGCAGCGTACAACGGCGCAAGCGGTTGAGCTGATGGAGAGCAGTTCTAAGTTGGCAATACATTCAGTAGAAGATGCCGATCGAGCTTCGCATGCGCTTGAAGAGATCAATACTGCAGTTGCTTTGATCAGCGATATGGCGACTCAAATCGCGACGGCTGCTGAAGAGCAAACACATGTGACGGGTGAAATTACCCAGAACGTGACGACCATTAAAGATGTTACCGACCACTTAGTTGTGGGCGCACAGGACAGCTTAACTGAGTCGAACGAACTTAAGAGCCAAGCCGCTGGCTTAAGTGACAAAGTGGCGACTTTTAAGCTTGCTTAACTGGTTCGCTCACTGATGCCTGATCAGTGAGTGTACGTTAAGCAATAAGCCAAAGCGACGTAGATTACGTCGCTTTTTTTGTATTTGTGAGTAATCGAATTCTTTACTAATCTACTTCTGAAAACTCTTTCAGCGCACTCATTGCAGCTTCTGCTTTGTCTTTTTGAACGAAGATGTGGTCGTGATAGTAGCCCGCAACCACGTTAGCGCTAATGCCGTAAGAGCCAAGCTTTGTCGCAAACGCCGCCGTTAATCCAACCGCTTCAAGGCTCGAATGTACCGATAAAGTGATAAGGCTAAATACACCGTCGAAGTTTAGCTGAGCTTTGGTCGCAACTTCTTCTTTCAGAACCAGTGTTAAACCTTCTTTCTCACGAAAAGTCGAGATTGGATTGAGCTGAACATAGTCTGTTAACGCTCCGTCGACAGTACAGAAAACATAGTTGCCTTCAATGAGTTCTGGTGACATGGACTTTAACAAAATGTCTAAATCGGTAATGGCAGTCATAGTCAGTTTCCCTGCGTTAATAAGCTAATTGATGATGTATGCAGTCACGATAGAAGCAACTGACAGTTAAGTAAAATTAATGATTTTAATTCTGCATCAGTTTTACTAATGGCAAGTTTTCCTCCTTAGTGATGGCATCGTACTTCTACCAACTTGTCGATTGTTCCATCTCGTCAGATAAATGGTCGATAAAGGCTCTTAACAGCGGTGTGACTTGTTTACGCGTTCCATAAATAGCATGAACACCGAGCGTTTTAGGTTGCCATTCAGAAAGCAGTGGCACTAATAGACCATCACGCATCAAGGTTTCCACTGAAGGGAAGGGCAGTAAACAGATACCGTTGCCTTTGAGTGTGGCAGAAAGCAGAACCTCTGAGGTGTTTGCACTGATATTCCCTTTAATCGGAACCGATTCGAGCCCATTGGGGCCATTGAACGTCCAAGCGGTTTTGCCAAAGTAACTGAACGATAAACAGTTGTGGTGCGCTAGATCTTGGGCTTCTGTGGGTGTGCCTTTCTCTTTTAGATATTGAGGCGATGCGCAAATCACGGAGCGGCATTCACCGATCTGCTTCGCGACAATATTGGGCGTCAGTTCGTTGGTTATGCGAATGGCCAAATCGATGCGTGACTCAACCAGGTTGACGGTCTGATCAGTCGAGATAATGTCGATAGAAACCTCTGGCCATTTGGCGATGAAGCGACTAATTGATTCCATCAAGAAGCTATCGACAATCGAGTAGCTCGCAGTAATACGCAGCTGACCTTTTAAATGCTCTCGGTTTTGGTTTCTGATCCCAGCTAGGGATGTTTCCAGTGCCAAAAGTTCTCTGGCGACCTCAAGTGTTTCTTTACCTGCGCTGGTTAAACTCAAGCTTCGTGTTGTTCTGTGAAGCAAGCGTGTGTCCATCCATGCTTCTAACTCACCCAAATAACGAGTGACCTTGGTTCGTGAGAGATCAAGGTGCTCTGCCGCAGCGCTTAAACTGCCACGTTCCACTATGGTGACAAAGACATTCATTGCCTCGAGTTTATCCATTGTTTTATTGCCTAGAGAATTAAACCGACCTCAGTATATGTCCGAAAACTACAACAGTTAAAGTTAATTTGATGTCTATTTCATCTAAAAACAATCAAATAAGATATTTGGACATTCAGCGAGTTGGCAGGTGTTCAACTCCAAATATCGGAATAAAGCCATGAATACGTTATCGAAAACCCTGTTATCAAAAAGCATGCTTTTAGGAACCATAAGCCTAGGAACCGTGCTGGCATCAAGTGTTGCGCTAGCGACAGAACTGAACATTACTCACTATAACCCCGGCGAGAACGCGATATTCCCGGCAAGCTCGGTATTGGTCTCGGGTGAGAAAGAAGTGATTCTGTTTGATGCGCAATTTAGTGTGGCTGATGGACAAAATTTGGTGGAGCAAATCAAAGCGACTGGCAAAAAATTATCGATGATTTACATCAGTAGCGGCGACCCAGATTACTACTTTGGTTTGGAACCGATAGTTTCGGCATTTCCTAACGTTAAAGTCGTTGCCAGTGAAGCCGTTGTCGCGCATATCAAACGCACCAAAGATGCAAAGCTTGAATACTGGGGGCCTATATTAGAAGGCAACGCGCCCTCTAAGGTGATTGTTCCAATGGTGATGAACGACACAACATTAAGCATCGAAGGTGAAACCATCGAAGTGAAAGAGATAAATACACACCAAGCTTACCTATGGGTTCCGTCTGAAAAAACGGTGTTTGGTGGCGTGTCGGTGTATAGCGGTGTGCATGTATGGATGGCAGATACTGCATCGAAAGAGATTCGTAGCCAGTGGTCACAATCGTTGGAGCGTATGAAAGCACTAGAGCCAGAGGTTGTAATTCCGGGTCACTATTTAGGTGAAATGCCAACAGGAATAAATGCAGTTCACTTCACGAAGGATTATGTGGTTGATATTGAAAAAGCGTTGGCGAGCAAAAGTAATCCAACATCGGTCGAGATCAGTGATTACATGAAGAAAGCCTACCCGAAATTTGAGGCTACGGAAGGCGATTTAGAACTTGGCGCGAAAGTGCTAAGCGGCGAGATGGCTTGGCACTAGAGTTGATTATCTCGGTTGTGTCCCAGAACAGTCTGAAGATTGTATGCTAGATTTATTGGTGATACACAACTGGAGATATCGATGATCTGGCTTTCAGTGAAAGTACTACAGATTGGACTTGTCTATGGATACAGGAAGTATCAAAAAACGAAAAGAGCTCCAGCTTAGGAGCTCTTTTTTTGTTTCGGAGAGACGACTTTCTATTTCAAGTGAGAAAGAAAATCAGCATTTACCCGGTTTACAGTTAGTAGTCAGATTAGCCTAGTAGCCAGATCCGCCCTGCAACTCAATATCACCAATAAGCGAAAGTATGTTGAAAATAGAACCCATTACTCCTCACATCGGCGCTCGTATTCACGAACTAGAGCTTTCTACATGCAGTGCTGATGAACTCGATAAGGTGTATCAGGCACTTATTGCCCATCAAGTGATCTTTCTCGACGGGCAGACTTTGTCTCCAGAACAACACTTGATGATTGCACAGCGCTTTGGAACGTTAGAACCTGCACATCCTTTCTTCCCTCGCGTGGAAAGTGCGCCACAGGTGAGTGTGATTGAAACAACCCGTGGCAATGCGCCAAAGGAAAGTTATTGGCATACCGACTTAACGTGGCGCAGCTTGCCGTCGAAAGCTTCCCTGTTGCATGCTCAACACATTCCAAGCATTGGTGGTGACACTATCTGGTGTTCTATGACTGCGGTTTTTGAATCTCTACATGAAGATATGAAAGCTAAGTTGAGAGGGTTGTCGGCGACTCATTCGCTTGTGGCCTTTGAAGGTATAGAATCAGAAGACATTGATCTCGATTGGCACAAATCCTTGATTAAAACAGCACAGGAGAATCCGCCAGTGGTTCACTCTGTTGTTCAAGTTCATCCTGAAACGGATAAAGAAACGCTCTGTATCAATGAACAGTTTACTCGTTATATCAACGAACTCGACCGCAAAGAGAGTGATGTTTTACTCAGCCAACTGTTTGAAATTGCGAGACGCCCTGAGTTTCAAGTTCGTTTCAAATGGGACAACGGCTCAATGGCGATCTGGGATAACAGGGTAACGCAACATTACGCAGTGATAGATTACGGGGATACTCCAAGAAAAATGCATCGAGTAACAGTGACATAGCGGTAAGCTGAACACAGTTATCAAAAGAACACCGCGCATGCCCATCCCTGAACCAAGCACTCGTACTTAAATTTAAGCGTCAGCAGGGTGCATCATTCATCTACGCTTAATAATAAAAACAAATGCGTTGGTACATATTTGATTGAAACCTCACTGCTCGGACGTGATGTGTAATATAATCGGCGCCAAAATATAAGTATAAAAACCAAATCATAGAATTAATAAACGTCAGGGCTTAGAGAGCAAAGTATTTCGTATGAACGCGATTCGTAAAGTTTACCAGTACGCAGAACCGAATTTAACCCTCGTGGGTTGGATGGGCTTTGTCGGCTTCCCAATTTACTACATTGTGTGGGAGTTTTTGTTCCCGCAACCCTACGAAAACTTAGCGCTTCGCCTGTTTTGCTCGGTATTGTTCTTTGGCATTATATTTCGCAATCGCGTCCCATTTGAATGGCGAAAATACCTTCCGGCTTATTATCAAGTTGCCGTAACTATCTGTTTGCCAGGTTTCTTCTTCTACATGCTGCTAATGAATAATTGGTCCAACGTTTGGGTTATGTCATTCATGTCGGCTATTTTCCTCCATATTTTATTGGTGCACGTGACGAGAGTG
The DNA here is from genome assembly GCF_041467395.1 of Vibrio sp. 10N.247.310.98. Classification (NCBI taxonomy): domain Bacteria; kingdom Pseudomonadati; phylum Pseudomonadota; class Gammaproteobacteria; order Vibrionales; family Vibrionaceae; genus Vibrio; species Vibrio sp. 10N.247.310.98. The sequence goes on from NZ_JBFSUL010000042.1 coordinate 14,112, forward strand.
ATGTTTGCACAAACCTTTGCCGGTATTGGGATTGCTACCTTGTGCGCTTGGATTGCACAAGGCTTCTACCTCGAACTCACAATGGATTGGACGCATGTGCCAATCTTTTTGTTTATCTACTTATTCGGCAACTTGTTCTACTTCCGCAATCAGGTGGAACATGAAAACAAGGTGTCATTGGCGAAGTCTTTTGGTGCGGGTATTGCCCATGAGATGCGAAACCCTCTAAGCGGATTACTTACCTCTATTGATGTCATGCAGTCCATATTGCCGAACCCTAAAAGTGGCGATCAAAAAGGGCAATATGCGTTAAGCAATGAAGAAGTGATTCAGTTGCGTGAAGTGGGCGATGAAGCGATGGAGATCATTCATTCCGGTAACGAAACGATAGATCTGTTACTGACTTCAATTGATGAAAACCGAGTCTCTCGATCTACGTTTAAGAAGCATTCAGCGCAAGCGGTGGTTGAGGATGCGATAGACAGTTTCAATTACAAGCGCTCTGCTGATAAGTCAGCAATCTCCTTGGATGTGCAGAGTAACTTTGAGTTCTTGGGTAGCGACACCTTGTTGAAATACGTCATGTATAATCTGTTCAAGAATGCGTTCCATCATCGTAGCCCTGAAGATTTTCATATTCATGTCACCATGTTCAGTGATGAAGTGACGAACCAGATAATGGTGACGGATAACGGCTCTGGTATTTCGAGCGATATCATTCGTCGTATTTTCCAAGACTTTTACACCACAGGCCAGTCGGGTAATTACGGTTTAGGTTTGCCATTTTGTCAGAAGGTAATGCGCTCGTTTGGTGGTGAGATTAAATGCCAGTCTGAAGTGGATCAATGGACACAGTTCACGATGACTTTTCCATCTTTGTCTTCCCATTCGGTGAAAGAAATCAAGAATGAACTGACTAAACTTAAGACTGTGCTAATGGTGAGTGACCAGAAAGTTCTCACCAATAAAATGACTGAGGTAGCCCGTTTTATGGGTTTTGAGCTCACGGTGTTGGATGTAGCATCAGCGCTTAAAAATAAGGAATACCAGTTCGAATTCGACTTGATATTCGTTGACATGGAGAGCTTGGATTTAAGAGCAAGTTGCCTCGATAGGATTGAATCTTTACTTTCATTCACTGAAGCTCGAATCATCTATTTGTATGAACATCACCCAATTAAATGTGTCCGAAACGTTGCTTTTGAACCTATTTGGGTGGAGACACAAGTTTGGCTACTGAATACCAAGGCGACCATCGAACGCTTACTTTTCGACTCCAACTATGTGATGCCATCAGTTTCTGTAAAACCGTTAGAGGCTACCAATAAGCGCACGATCATGGTGGTCGATGACAACGAATCTCTGCGCCGATTTACCGCGATGTTATTGGAAAAGCAGGGTTTTGATGTCGTACAGAAAGAAGATGGGCAACAAGCCTTAGACGCGTTGGATAGCGATGATATTGATTTAATTCTGATGGATATCGAGATGCCAATCATGGACGGTGTTGAAGCTTCTCGTCGAATTCGAAGCGCTAACAAAGCATACTCTTCAGTGCCGATTATTGCTCACACGGGTGACAGCTCGCCAGTCACTTTAGAGAAAATGGAATCGTCAGGCATGTCGGACTTTATTGTTAAACCTGCCGATAAAAACCGACTGTTTGATAAAATTGCTCACTGGATTTAGCGGGTGTAATAGTCTGAAGTTCACGGCCATTGGGTAGACATAGATTCAAGAAAGAGCTCAGCGAATTGCTGGGCTCTTTTTGTATCGCGACATGATAGCGTCCATTCAGTCCTGCCGTTGGTGTTGGTTATAAATATGGTTCGAAAAAGGTTACACGAACTCTAACTCGGGGTGATGGTACGCTTCGTGACAAACCGTGAGCACATGGTCAATGTCTCTTGGTGTCATATCGGCATTCACTGAAAAACGGATGATGTTTTTGTTCTTGCCCGTCGCAGGGCGGCAGAATACCGCACCGAACACATCACGTTCTTCTAAGAAGTCTCGCACACGCTCCGTGTTTCTTTCATTGCCGCACTCTAGCGCTACAATTTGAGACTCACTGCGGATATTAAAGCCAATTCGCTTTAGCCCCGTAGTCAGCGACTTAGCCCGATTGAATAAGGCTTCTCGTTTGTCTTCCGCACCTTTGATCACCTCCAACGTTTTCTCTAAACGAACCACTTCTTGTGGTAACACTGTTGAGCTAAAAATCGCAGGGTACGCCACAAACGGCAAGGTTTTAGACAGTTGTTTAGGGCCAAGGATTGCCCCAGCGCGATAAGCAAAGGTTTTTGCCAAGCTAACGGTGATGAAGTCGACTTGGTTGGTGAGCCCCAATGCTTGCACTAAGCCTGCACCATTCTCTCCATGTGTACCCAGTGAATGGGATTCATCAACGACGACCGCACAATCAAACTCTTGCGCCATTTCGTAGATGTCGCGCAGTGGGGCAATGGTGCCTATTGTGCTGTAAACCGAGTCGACAACAATGACACCTGAGCCGTGGCGCTCTAACTGTTTGCGTAGGTGATTCATATTGTTATGCATAAACGGATGGGCAACTGCGCCGGCAGCCCGAATCCCTTCCCATAGCGACATGTGTGCAAGGAAATCAATATACACAGGTGTGCCCGGTGGGCAGATGGTTTGCAATAGCCCAATATTGGCCGCCCAGCCCGATTGAGAAAGCAAACAGCTCTCCATTCCAACATAGTTCGCAAGCTTAGTTTCGAACGCAGGTTTAGACTGATCATCTTGTAAGAAAATGGCAGACATCACCACGTTGTCATCGTGCTCACAGATCGCCGCTTGATGGGCTTGTTGGATCTGTTTGTTGTGTGACAGCGCTAGGTAATCATTGCTCTGCATCACAACGGCACTGCGCTGGGGGCGTTTACCCAATACCAAATGCTTTTGGCTTTGGTTCTGGGTAATCAGGTCTTGAATATAGAAGTTCAAGCGTTCTTCGATAAAGGAAGGTAGTGGTTTGTTTTTTGTTTTATCACTCATAATAGTTCTCTTCAAATACAGGAAAACGCCAGCGCTGACGGCTGTATATTGACGATAAAAAGTGATGTGTCATTAGCCAAGTTGCATAATTTTGTGGGTGCTTGCAAACTCAGCATTTAAGGGTTTTGAGGCGTGTGGGTTTCCTTACGGTTCGGGGCTTTACCCGAATTAAGATAGGAATAATAGCCTTCTTTTTTATGACAAAAGGCTATTAGAATTCGGCATTCGAAGGCATTTAAAAAAGCGGATTTTGAAAGGCTACGTGCTACGTGCTGTTAGCTGTGAATATGGATAAGCTCGATTAAGGCATCCAATTGCTGCTTGGCTCCACCCTCTAACGAATACCCAATATTGATGCGTAAGCAATTGCTGTAAAGGTCGAGAGTGCTGAACAGGTGTCCAAGCCTAATATCAATGTTCTTCTCGGTAATGCCCTGAGCAAAGGCTGACTGGTTCAAGCTTGGGGTTTGCAGCCAAAGCACCATGCCACCTTGTGGATTACTTATCTTCACATCTTGAGGAAGGTGCTGAGCCAAATAACTTAGGTATTGTTGGCGCAAAGACAAGATCTGAGTGCACCTTCTCCTCACGTGCTTAGCGTATTGGCCAGATCCAATAAAGTCAGCAACCGCAAGCTGAGTGGGCAGGGCAACGCCGTAGCTCGCAGCTGAGAACTGAGCCTTGTATTCGTTGATAAACCTGCCCGGCAAGCACCATCCCAAACGGTAACTCGGTGACAAACTTTTCGATACTGATCCACACCATAAGACAAAACCGCCTTTGTCGTAGTATTTCGCGGGGAGCGGCGTGTGTGAGGAGTAGGACAGTTCCAGATACACATCATCTTCAATGATCGGCACTCGATAGTGATTCGCTAATTCAGCCAGTTTCTGCTTTTGAGTGGCTGACATGTTGATCCCTTGAGGGTTCATATGAGAGGTACAAAAGATCGCGGCATCGACTTGTTTATTTTTCAAATGCGCTTCCAGTTGTTGCAAGTCGACACCATCATCTAGAGACGGGATCTCGATGATTTTTCGCGACATTTGTCCGAGCAATTCCAGAATACCGTTGAAACATGGCGAGCTAATAGCGATGGTGTCGCCTTCTTTAGTGCAAGATTCAAGTGCGGCCTTAATCGCAGACATACAGCCAGCCGTAATCACCATCTCTTCAGGTGAAAAGTGCACATCGAGCTTGGCAAAATGAGTGGATAATGCCTGTCGTAAAATCGGCTCACCTTGTGTATCTGGGTAATGGTTAAGCCTGTTGCTCATACGCCTAATAGCGCGACGAAAACTTCGTTCCAGTTCAACGATCGACTGCTCATCATTGGTGGTGCTCGAAACCCCTAAAGGTCCGTTGATTGAGTTGTGAGTCGATGACGTTTGCTTAACGCTAGACACCTTACTCTCAAACTGTGCCCACTCAGGCGTTGAGTGAGATGGTTTGTGAGGCGAGACAAAATACCCCGCTTGCGGTCGAGAATGTATCCAGCCTTGTGATTCCAGTTCTTGGTAACAGCTGACCACGGTCGACATGCTGATGGCTTGTTGCTTGGCCAATTGACGTAGCGAAGGCATGCGTCCGCCTTCCGGTCTTTTGCCGGTTTCTATCTCATCGATAAACTGATTGGCTAGCTTTCTGTAGATACTCATTGTCACGACCGCCATTAACTGTACTGGTTTTTATTGTAAAAATTGTATCTGTACTGGTTTTATTGTTCAAGGGATACTCATTCGAAACAAAGGAGGGGTCAGTATGAAAAGAAATGATTTGTTGTTAGCGGTATTCGTCATGGCGATTTGGGGATTCAACTTCTCGATGATCAAAATGGGTGTGACTAATGTTCATCCGTTGTTAGCAACCGCCGCGCGTTTTTCGCTAGCGGTGATTCCGGTGATATTTTTTGTAGCGAGACCTAATGTCGCTTGGCGCTACTTAGTCAGTTATGGCTTTGTGTTAGGTGTGGGTATTTGGGGGATGGCTTCATGGTCGATCACTGCTGGTTTATCGTCTGGGCTTTCATCGGTCTTACTTTCAACCAACGTATTAATCGGCATGGCGGTTGGCGTGTGGGTGTTCAAGGAGAGTGCTTCCGTTCGTAAGTTATTGGGTGCGATGCTAGCCATGTGTGCGTTGGCGGTATTGGTATCAGCAGCTACGGGTAATGTCACCGTTAATGGCGTGATCTTGATTATGATTGCGGCGTGCAGTTGGACCTTGATGGGCGTGATTGTTAAGGCATCTAAAACCACTCAAGCATTTGTATTTAATGTCTGGGGGATGTTGTTTGCTCCGGTGCCATTGGTGCTATTTGCAGTGATGCTACACGGTGACCAAATAATCTGGCAGGGCATCGAACAGTGGGATTGGAACACGACGATTGCGGTGCTGTTTCAAGCTTACCCAACCACGCTATTTGGTTATTGGGTATGGAATAAGCTGCTAATCCAATACCCTTTAAGCACGACCGCGCCGTTAACCTTGTTAGTGCCTATCTTCGCATTGATCAGTGGTTACTTTATGTATGATGAGGTGCTGTCTGTGGCTCAGGTTGTTGCATCAGTACTGTTTCTCGTCGGGATTGGTTTGATTGTGAAACCTGCGAGTTCATCGAATACCACAGCGACACAAACACTTGCTGAACAAAAGTGATTGAAGAAAACTGATATTGCATGAGCAGCTTTGAATGACAAATAAGACCTCGCACTTGTGAGGTCTTATTCTATGTCGAAGAAGTGAAGTTATTTAAATAACCAACTTACTAAGCAATCAACTAACCATACACGCAAGTAACTGGCTCTCAAGATCATATTCTATTTCTAGACCGATCATTTCTATTCTGATTTCGATACACTCATCGAGTTCTGATTCCGTCAAGCCATCCTCTGTTAAGTTGTAACCGAAAACCTCAAAAGAAGATAGGCTTTTATAAGTGAATTCGAATTAAATTCTGAAATGATACAAATCTTATATTTAATAACGCTTATTTAGTAACCTTTGTTGAGTCCCATATCAAATCAAGTGGCTGATTTTATTGGGTATCGGAGAAAAGTCTCAAAAATTATTATTTAGTTCGCTAAAGTTTTAAATTCTATTAATGGTTGTTTGTATGGGATATAACTCCATCTCGTTACTGTTGAGTAGATGGTTTTTAGCTATATATGTGAAATTTGAAGCGAGTTATCTTTCTGATTTGAAAGAATAATTAAATAGTTAAGATAAAAAAGTTGGCGAAAATCAGAAGCTTGGCATACACTTTCCTTGTAAATGACCTTATCTCATTGATTGAATAGGGTAAATGCTTTGGCGCTACTGGCGATGGTAGCAATGTTTAACATAGCTTTGAGGAAAGTTTTATGGCACTCACGAAGGCCGATTTGGCTGAGAACCTGTTTGAGACACTCGGATACAGCAAGCGGGATGCCAAGGAAACGGTGGAAGTGTTTTTCGAAGAAGTTCGTAAAGCGCTCGAAAATGGCGAACAGGTAAAACTGTCTGGTTTTGGTAATTTTGATCTTCGCGAGAAAAACGAGCGACCTGGTCGTAACCCGAAAACTGGTGAAGACATTCCAATTTCTGCTCGACGTGTTGTTACTTTTAGACCGGGACAAAAACTAAAGGCCCGTGTCGAAAATATTAAAATCGAGAAGTAGCCAAGCAATAGACCACGCCTAGCGTGGTCTTTTTGTATCTGCATAGAGTTTAAGCTAAACGCATTTCTTTAATTTTTAGTAACCTTTCTCAAACTCCATCTATTTACTGTCCGGTAAGAACTTGCTTTAGATGCGAAAACAGAGGCTAGGCCTCTGACTTTGAATCTTCACTCTAAAGGGCTTGTTGAACCTTGCTTGCGATGTCTTCAGACACCCAAGGCTTCCATACCTGTGGTGAGCTTTCTAGAAAGTAATACATGGCTTCTTCGGCGTCGGCTTGGTTGTCTTCCATCCAGGCAAGCAACTCACTCATTTGTTTATTGGTAAAACCACGCTTTTCAAAGTATTGGTAGGCAAGAGGTTCGTTATTAGCAAAGGCTTCTGTGGTGATTGTGTGAACCGGTGCTGGTGGATACATGGTCACTTTAGGAGATTCACAATCAGGTTGTGTCGTACAGTTACGGAATTCCTCAATGTCAGTACCACTTCCGAAATCAACCTTCACCATTTCATACTTACCTAGCACAGGCGTAGGCGACCAGTAATATCCAAACCATGCTTTTTTGCGTTCGTAAGCTTTCGCTATCGTACCTGCTAAAGCGGCGCCTGAGCCGGGATCAACCATTTCAAAATTGTGATCTTCTAACTTAAGCGCATCGAACAGGTGACCGGAGGTAATCTGACAAGTCCAACCCGCAGGGCAGCTATAAAACGCAAACTTCTCATCATCTTCTGGGTGTTCAAACAGCTTTGCGTTTTTAATCACACCTTCAATGGTTGTAAGCTCTGGGTACTGTTCAACAAGGTAGTTTGGTACCCAGAAACCTTCTTCACCGCCGTTGACCAAAGACTTGCCCGCGTAACGTAGACGCTTATCCGCAACACCCTTATCCAACGCTTCTTTGATGCCATTAGTCCAAAGCTCTGGCGCAACATCAGGTTGACCTTTTTCAATCATTGACGTGCCCGTAGGGACGCTATCACCGGGGGATTAAGTCCGCTTCACAGCCGTAGCCGTTATTCAAAATGAATTGGTCGACATGAGCAATGGGCTCGCCGAGTTCCAGTTCATGTCTGCAGTGGTGATCTTTCCGCATTCGTCAGCACTAGCGTGTACAGAAAACGCAGCAAGTAGCACGATGGAAAGCATGGATTTGTTATTCTGCATTGACGTAATTCCTTTTCTTGTCAGAAGCTTATTCGCTATAGAAACAGAAATGTTCGACGGAGAAAAGAGACTGAGATCTAAATTTAAACGATCTGATTATTTGGGATAGGAAGTGGAGAGGCTACTCAACAAGTACTAAAAAGGGCTGCGAGTGCAGCCCTTGTGATGTTTATTGGAATAGCCTATCTATGTGTTAAGCCGCTTTAATGTGCGTTGTGATGTACGGTTGCCATGCTTGTTGGTAAAGCTCTAAAGATTGGCGTCGTAGGCTATTGATTTGTGCCGCTTCGATATCGTTGATTGGGCGATGTTCTGCAATTGCGTGACGCTCAATACCTTGGATAATTTCGTACAGCTCGTGCTCAGGACCACTTTTCACATCAGCAATCGCTTTTAAGTGAAGTTGAACCTCTGCAATGATGTTGGTTTTAGGCAAACGAACCAACAAGTTAAGGTCACGGTAACCAGAGTCAGCCGGCGATTTAAACTTATTTTTCAGCTTAACAACGTCTGCTTCACGGCTTAGCGCTTCGTAAACTTCAACCAAGCTCTCTACATCGTTCGCGATGATAGTTGCACGGGCTAAGTCGGTAATTTTTGTCACATCACCATCAAGCTCAAGGGCGATTTTTTCTTCTGCGCGAGCTTGAGATTTAACGCCAGCAAATAGCGCTTCAGAATTGGTGAGTAGGGCAGTACTTTTACAGATAGTTTCTAGTTCAGCTTGGCCTTGATGCGCTTTGCTGTACAAAATATCGAAGTCGGTGTAAGGCTGAGTCGGGCGTGAGTCGAAGGCTTTGATGCCGTAAAGGCCGCTCAAACTATGACGGAATACGTTTGAAGATACTTGGTTTTGCGCAGGAGTGCGCGTTTGATCTGTTGAACTTGTTGAAACAGGTGCTGCTGCGAATGCAGGCGCTCGGCTCAATACCAAAAGCATTAGGGCCGTCGTACGGAGAAATACACTCATTCAAACTCCAAAATACAAGGTTACAAAAAACGGGTAGTCAAAAGGGGTAACCAGTAACGCACAAGAGTAAAAACAGCTTAACTAATTTCACTACATATTAAATGAGGCTAGCTAAGACAGAAACCAATTCTAACGTTTAATATTGCTTTAAAATGTGAAGATATAGCCAAATAACCCAACCGTTAGTTCCGCAATTATCAGAACTTTGAACTTAGCCAGTTTCTGATTTTATCGAAATCAATTTAGTACTTTAAACCAAGCTAAGGTTGCTCTTACCTCTCTATACTGTACCCTTGCATTATGACTGTTTAACATGAACGAAAGATGAATAATCCTGAATTTTGGCACAATAAATGGGCTGCCAACCAAATTGGTTTCCACCTCGAAGATGTAAACCCACTTCTGATTAAATTTTGGGAAAAGACTGAGCCTAGCTACGAGAAGAGTGTGTTTGTACCACTTTGTGGCAAAAGCGAAGATCTGATTTGGTTAGCGTCTAAGCATGAAGAGGTTCAAGGGGTTGAGCTTAGCCAAATCGCGGTACGCGCATTTTTCTCAGAGCATTTTTACACGCCGACGGTGACTCAAATTAGCGGTCAGCACGAGCTCTACCAATTCGATGAACTGAACATCTACACGGGCGATTACTTTTCAGCGCCAATCCAACCTGTCGATACCATTTATGATCGCGCGTCTTTAGTCGCATTGCCTGAAGAGATGCGAGTGCAGTACGTAGAGCGCTTAAAACAACTGCTGAAACCGGGCGGTAAGATCCTTCTGGTGACTCTGGATTATGATCAAAGCGAGATGGCGGGGCCTCCGTTTAGCGTACCTAAGTTAGAGATTGCTCAATTGTTTGCAGGATACAAAATTACATTGTTGAATCAAGATATAGCGAACGATGAACATCCGAAGATTGCTAAGAAAGGCTTGTCTCGCTTCTGTGAAGAAGTGTATTTGATTGAGTCAGACGCTTAAGTTCAGTCTGCTTAGTTAAGCGAACAGATAACACCAACAAAAAGACGGGCTCGATAGCCCGTCTTTTTATGGTTCAGATTTGAACTCGTGATTGTTCAGAATTGAATAGCAGGTTAGTAAATCACTTTTACTTTTGACGCGCTCTCAATGGCATCTTCAATCGCTGTTTCTGTGCTGTTACGACGAGTAAGCGCCACACCTAAACGACGGCGACCATCGATATCAGGCTTACCAAACAGGCGAACTTGTGTTTGTGGTGCGTCTAGCGCCTCTGTAAGACCTTCAAAACGAATGTTAGTTGAAGTGCCTTGGCCTAGAATAACCGCTGATGCACAAGGGCCGTATTGCGTGATGGATTTGATCGGCATACCCGTAAAGGCTCGTACGTGCAGTGCGAATTCCGATGAGTCTTGAGACATCAATGTTACTAGGCCTGTATCGTGTGGGCGAGGGGAGACTTCATTGAAGATCACGTGGTCGCCTTTAACGAACAGTTCAACACCAAAGATGCCGTGACCGCCTAATGCGTTAACCACTTGCTCTGCCGTGTATTGCGCCGCTTTAAGTGCGTTGTCAGACATGACCTGTGGCTGCCATGACTCGCGGTAATCACCGTCTTCTTGGCGGTGACCGATAGGCGCACAGAAATGCACACCATCAACAGCGCGAACGGTAAGTAACGTAATTTCGTAATCAAAGTCGATGAAGCCTTCAACGATTACACGACCCGCGCCAGTACGACCGCCTTCTTGTGCGTAGTCCCAAGACTTCTGAATGTCTTCTTCTGTTTTGATCACGCTTTGGCCTTTACCTGAAGAGCTCATTACTGGCTTAACAACGCAAGGCATGCCCACGAATTCAACAGCGGAAGCGAAGTCTTCAAAGGTGTCTGCAAAGCGGTAAGGTGAAGTGCTCAGTTTGAGTTCTTCTGCGGCTAGACGACGGATACCTTCGCGGTTCATCGTTAGCTTGGTCGCATTCGCAGTTGGAACGACATTTAAGCCTTGCGCTTCTAGCTCTACCAACTTGCTGGTGGCAATAGCTTCAATTTCAGGAACCACATAATCTGGCTTTTCTAGTTCAATGATCGCTTGAAGTGCATCGCCGTCTAACATGTCTAATACATGGCTACGGTGCGCAACTTGCATTGCTGGTGCGTCTGCATAACGGTCACAAGCAATAACTTCTAAACCTAAACGTTGGCACTCGATGGCAACTTCTTTTCCGAGTTCACCCGAACCTAATAGAAGTACACGAGTAGCATTTTCACGAGTAGCAGTACCAAACATAGAAATTCCTTCCGATCTTTTGAACGATTGATTGAAAACGGGGTGATCATACTTATTTCAATGATAAAAGCAAACGTTTGCCCAAGTTGTTGCGTTAATTACAGGCATAAAAAAAGCAGCCCTGTTAATTAGGGCTGCTTATTTAAATTTTTGTTGATTATATGTACTTAGATTGCTAAGTAAGTCACTGGAATGTCGGGATTAATCGCTTCTAATGTAGATTGTGTATCCGCCAGGTGACTGATGCTACCTTCTGCGATTTCAACCAAAGCAGCACTTTCAATTTGTTCGAAATCGAAGCCAGCCAGTTTAAGTTGAATCAACGCCACTTGTAGAGGAGGTAAGCTTGGGTTGAACGCTGCGTTTTCAGCGTAAGCACCGGTGAAAACCTCACCCGACGTCAGTTGTAGTGAAACACCACTTAGGTTTTTGGTGTAAGGAGCATGGCTGCGGTTTAGTGCTGCTAGCGCTTCTACAACAATAGGCGTTGTTTCTTCGGTCGTGTATTTATGATCAAGTTTTGTCATTAAGCCAGTTGTTACACCTAAATCAGCAGGGCCGAACGAGTCTGGCAGATACTCTTGCAGAGACATTTCATCACGTTGTGGCAGCTGAACTTTAAGTTCTTTTGCTGTTGTCAGTTCGTTCATGAATTGACGACAGTGACCACAAGGACTGAAGTTTATGGTGATATCTGAGATACCTAGTTCGCCTTTCATCCAAGCGTGGCTGATTGCAGATTGCTCAGCGTGAACGGTTTGACCAAGTTGAGCACCAGCGATTTCAAGGTTTGCACCAAAATACAGAGTACCAGACAAACCACGCACGATTGCACCAACATAAAAGTCAGATAACGGAGCGTAAGAATACGCTGCGGCAAAAGGAAGTAGCGCAATACGTAGCTCGTCATCCGCTAGACCACTTGTTTGCAGTAGGCTAGCAAATTGTTCTGGAGACAATGTCGCGTCAAAGTTGTCTGCTAATACGATGTCACTCAAAAGCGCTTTCATTGATGATGGAGCACTTTCCAGCGCCAGGGTAATACGACTGTTCATGTTGAATCCTTAATTGACCTTAGGCTTTAAGTTTATGCATTGCTCAGGAATTTTCTGTGATAAAGATCACTATTGAATTGTTGTTGTTACATTGGTTTGCATAATTAGAGTGAGGTCACACTTGAAATCGATTACAAGAGCCATTTATACAGCTGATATCGCACTTATTGCTCGTAAAAGACCGTGACTTGACTGCTATTGCTAAATAAATGCGAATAAAAAGCCCAAACAGACACTGTAATAAACAGCATTCTGGTTGGGCTGAATCGCGTAGTGATCGTTTAGGTTAAGAGTAGAACCAAACCACGAGCGAAAATATACTCGGTGCGATGATTGAGGTAATGACGCCACAAAGCACAAGAGCCAAAGAACTGAATGCTGCATCTTCCTGATTCTTTTCCGCACAAGTCGCGGTGCCTAAAGCGTGAGACACGGTACCCATGGTTAAACCACGGGCGATCGGGCTCTTAATACCAATGAGGTTGTAGATTGGGTAAGCAAAAATTGCTCCAAATAGACCCACAATCAATACCAGTATTGCCGCAATCGCTGCTTCACCACCTAAATGGCTCGATACTTCCATTGCAATTGGCGTGGTGACTGATTTGCCTAACAAGCTCGCAATCAAAGTTAAGTCCGCTTTAAATGCTACTGCGATCACTGCCGTTGTTGTCATCGACATCACACTGCCTAGCGTGCACGCAAAGGTAATGATGCGCCAGTTGGCTCTGATTTGAGGTAGCTGCTCATAAAGTGGGTAAGCAAGTGCAACAACCGCAGGCTGCAGCATGTAGGTAATCCAAGTGTTGTCAGCATAGTAAGTCTCAAACGGTACTCTAAAGAACGTGAGAATCGGAATGATGATACCAATGCTGATAAGCAGGGGGTTACACAGCGGCGAGTTTACTTTTTGACTTACCCAGCGAGCAAATAGGAATACCACGATGGTGAGTAGAATCCACATGATCAGTTACCTCTCGAAAGCAAGCGGTCTAAGAACCATGATAAGGATACTAACACCAATAATGTGCCACCAACGGCGCTCGCCATAATTGGCAATGCGTTCGCGATGAGCATGTCGAAATGATCCATCAACCCAACACTGATCGGAACAAACAGTAAGATCATTAGGCGGATAATCAAGCTTGCACCGGGCTGTACCCAGTGCGAAGGAACAATACCAATCACCATGGCGGCAAACAGAATCAACATGCCAAAAATACTGCCTGGAATTGAGGTATCCAAAAAGTGCTGTAACGCGTTACCTGCTGTAAGTGCACCTATGATTAAGGTGAAGGAGATTAAGCAGTAAACCAGTTGGATCAATCTTTCTTTCAAAGTGTTACGTCTCTTGATAATGGAATTAGCTAGCTAACTTTTCTACGTATTGATAAACCGCCTTCAAGATAGCCATTTTCTTCTCGTCACTTTCATGTTCGTGCGCGAGGTTTTCAAGGTTGAGCATGTACTCTTCTAAACGGCACTCATAAAACTCACGACAATGGTTCGCCCATTTCAATTGCTCAGCTTCGTCGAGCGTCCATGGGAAGTTACGCGCACGGTAACGGAACAGTAACGGTTTAATTCGTTCGTCACTGAAGGTGATATCCAAAGCCGCCAAGTTGTTCGGGTCAGTTTCGCGAATGATGTTCATCGCTGTTTTATCAGCAGGTGAAAAGAAACCGTCGTAAAGGTGTGTATCAACATCATCACTCTTTTCGTACTCGCGCTCTTGTGAATACAGGCCGATCAGTTTTTCGCGGATCTCTGGGTGTTCGCGCAGCAGTGCCAAGTTTTTCAGGCATTGTTGGCGATCGATACCGATGGTTTCGGCATTTTCAGCCGTCAGCGTTTTGGCTGGAGCAAGAATAGGGCACTTGTTCAGTTGAACCAATTTGATGGGTACGGGTAACTCGTCTTCACTCAGTTCACTGCGTTTGGTATAGAGCCTTTCTCTGAGTTCATCAGCGTCCAGTTCTAACAGTGGGCTTGGATCTTTGGCTAAATCAACCACGATAACCGCATTTTGATTGGTTGGGTGCCAAGCCATAGGCACAATCCAGCTGGTGTAGTTGCAGTCACGGCCAAACATGCCTGAAACGTGCATTAATGGTGTCATGTTTACGATATCAACCAGATCATTCAGCTTACGCTTATGACGCATGTTGTAAAGGTAATCGAACATCTTAGGTTGCGCAGCTTTCAGCTTCTTCGCTAACTCGATGGTCGCAATAACATCGGCCATCGCATCGTGCGCGTTCTCATGTTCAATGCCGTTTGCCACAGATAGGTGTTCCAGTTTGAAGCTTGGATAACCTTCTTCGTTCTCTGGCCAAACAATGCCTTCAGGGCGCAGTGCGTGAACAGCGCGCATTACATCTAATAAATCCCAACGCGAGTTGCCGTTCTGCCAGCTCCACGCATATGGGTCGATGAAGTTTCGGTAGCAGGTGTAACGCGTTACCTCGTCATCGAATCGAATACTGTTGTAGCCAAGGCTTGTGGTGTTTGGTTTGGCTAACTCAGCATGGATCTTAGCGATAAACTCTGGTTCAGGAAGACCTTGTGAAGCCGCTTTTTGTGGTGTGATACGGGTGATCAGTGCAGCTTCAGGCGCAGGGAGGTAATCAGCGGGAGGTTGGCAATAGATAACCAGAGGCTCTCCAATAACATTGAAATCTTGGTCGGTACGAACACCCGCAAACTGACTCGGACGGTCTTTTGCTGGGCTAACGCCCCATGTTTCGTAATCGAAAAAGAAGTAGGTTGGCTGATTATCTGAACTCATTGAATTTCCTGAACAGCAAGCGCGGAACGTTTACTGTGGCTGAAGGTTAGTTTTGTTCAGTATCTGATAGTATGCGGTACGCGTGCAACCCAGATCACAAATAAATTGCCGGAAAACGGTGCTTTACTATTCAATCGAGTCAGTGGGGAAGGTTTTGAAACCAATTGAGGCGGTTTCTTAGTTAATACAATCTGTCTATCGTCCGTTTAATCCGATGGAGGCGAGAGTATCAACTGGACTTTCTGCTTCATGGTTAACTCTCGGTTCTTCAAATCTTTGAATATGGCCTTCCATTCTTGAAAGGTGACCACTATCGGATTAAAACTGTTCACGGGTTTGGTGACGCCATAACGTACAGTTTCAACTTCAGGTTCGAATGTACCAAATAACTTATCCCAGATAATAAGAACGCCGGCGTAGTTCTTATCGATGTATTGCGGGTTTTTGCCGTGATGTACTCGATGATGCGAAGGGGTATTAAAGATGTATTCAAGTGGCCCCAAGCTTCGTATCCATTGTGTATGGACGAAGAACTGCAAACCTAGGTTGAGAAGCACCACAAAGATGACCCACTTAGGGGCAAAACCTATGATGACCAACGGTATCCAGAAAAGCCACATCCCAGCAAGTGGATACATTAAGCTTTGACGGAAAGCCGTACTGAAGTTCATGTTTTCTGAACTGTGGTGTGCCACGTGTGCTGCCCACATCCAGCGAACACGATGGCTTGCTCTGTGGAACCAGTAATAGCAAAAGTCTTGCAACACCATCAATACAACAAAACTCAGCACGCCCATTTCAATGTCCATTAAGCGCCAACCAAACATCCAGAGATACAGCTGCACGACCAATAACCCGGTGAGCAAATCGGAGAGTTGATGCATTCCCGCCAGCGTGAAATTACACATCACTTCTGAAAGCTTATAGCTGGAGTTATCAGGCAGTCGACCTTGCTTCTGACCGATAAAATACTCAGCCAACATGCACACCACGAACAAGGGCGCTAATACCAGCAGTAGCCATTCTGGGTAATTGATTAATGCGTCGATATTCATGTTTTATCCTTGTTGAGACGCCATACGCGTTCTTAGTATCAAGTTTACTTAGACTTGCTCGCCTGAAATTCAGTTAGCAAAATTTCGCTACCAGCGAGCAAAGTGATCTTCTGTTAGGCCAAGAACACCATCGAGTTGATGTGTCACTCCATTGTTGTCTTCAATCGAGCCAGAAAAGTGACCAATGAACTGACGAAAGTTACTTTTTAACAGCCATAAATTGAGCTTTTCGCTGCGATTATTTAAGGGCGTAAAGGTCAGGTTTATACGTCCATCTTGTGATGTTATCTGCCAAGGTAAATTGGTGTCTTGGCGACTAAACGCAAACTGTACCGGGTTAAGTAAGTGCCGAGTTCCATTGATCCATAAAACGTTCTCGCAGCCTCCGGTTTCATTGACGCCTGCTGCGAGGTTCAAGCCAATATCTGTCCCATTGGATTGCGTGTTGATGCTTGCCCAGCGCCAACTGGTTTCACGTCTCATGTAACCCGCTGAAAAGTCATAACCGGCACGAGCTTGTTCGAGAACGAGTGATTCTCCCTTGATTTGGATTTCACCGCTGATGCGCAAAGCATTGTGCTTTTGGGTGTAAGTCCAACCTGAATAACCCGTTGGGCTGCACATCGCCATGGGCAAGCTGTCGGTTTCAGGCTCTAAAGAAATATCGGCCTTGATGAATTTCGTATTCAAGCGAACTCGCCATTGTCCGCCCTCGATATAGAAAGCAATGCTTTGATCTGCAATGCTTGTCTTTCCTTCAAATGGTGAAGGCGTTACATGCTTATCAAACCCTAATGGCCTCAACCAAGATGACTCTTCTAGATGGTTGTTTTCTATGTCGTACAGATAACAAAATGCCGAGCCCAAGTAGCGAATATCCGCGATAGCGATACCAATAATGTGTGTGTCGGTGACGATGCTGACAAACTGAAATTGCTTGTAGTGGAAGTGCTTCTGCCAAGGGGCTGCTTTTGAATCCATCGAGTTTCGGTAGTCAAAGTTCTCGATGTTCAGGTGCTTGGGGATGCCATCGAAATGTCCAATGCTCGGCTGACCATTAGAATCAATCAAACTGTGTGGGGCTGGGTTCGTTTTTATCATTGCGATGCTTCACATTAATTTAACAATTAAAGCCATTGTGCGATGAGTAGCGTAGAATTGGGAGGTCATATTCGGACAAGAGCGCGTTGCCAATCACGATTTTGTCAGTAGTGTTGTTGAAGCTGAGTAGTCATGTTGATGGGAATGGGCTCGATATAAGGAGAGACGATTGGAGATTATCGCGGAGTATAAGCCAACCGGACATAGGCACCAGTTAGGTACATTAGATATCGCGCTGCTGTTGAATACGCTAGAGCAACGAGGTATCGATATTGAAAGGCTACTCAATGATGTGGGTTTGCCGAACATGGATTGGCGAGATCCGAATGGAAAACTGACTTACGCTGACAAGCTTTCGTTGTTTAGCGCGGCTAATCAGAGTTTTCCTCACGATGGTTTGGGGCTTTGGTTGGGAGAGCACGCTAGCTTGAGCCACTTTGGTGTGTTGGGTTATGCGCTATCAACCAGTCAAAATGTCGGGGAGGCCATCAAGTCGGGCTTCAAGTATTTGCGCCTGAACGGTCCTATCTTCTCGGTTAAATTGTTTCTAGATTCCGAGCAAGCAGTGATTCAGATTGAGAACACATTGGAAGTGGGCGATCTGCTTCCTTTCTGCAGTGAATATTTCTTGAGTTCAATCGTCTCTTTATTCAAAGAGCTGACTGGTCATGAGTTGGATATTCATATTTTGGCTTTGCCTTATACACGCACTAATTTCGCCAAGCTCTATGACGATCGTTTCCAGTGCCCTGTAGTTTTTGAGCAGAGCCATTGTGAACTGCGTTTTGATGTATCGGTTTTGTCGCAAACCTTATTGACTCATGATGCAGCGACACTGAAGCGCTATCTTGCGTCTTGCCAGTCGATAATGGAAACGTTGGACTCTGAGCATCTGCTGACTAACCAGATCAAAACGATCTTTTATCAAACCGCAGGCAGTTTCCCGAATATTGAACAACTCGCGGATGAGTTTGGTTGTAGCTCTCGTACACTCAGGAGAGAGCTAGTGATCCATGAATCCAGTTACCAAATATTGCTTACCGAAGTTCGAGTGGAGCTGGCCAAAGAGCTATTACTCGGCACAACCATGAGCATTGATGACATCGGTGAAAGGCTCGGTTATAGCGACCCTGCAAATTTCAGAAGGGCGTTTAAAGGTTGGCTCAATAAAACGCCCGCTCAGTTTCGTGATGGTTTAAGTTAAGGCGTTACTTGCTAAAGAACTGCTCCCTGAAATCGGTGACTTGCTGTTGATAATAACTGTCCCAATCTTGTTGAGTCCAAGTGGCATAACTTGATGAGCGCTGAGAGTCTAAGGTTGCTTTGAGCTGATCCAGTTGCTCGTGATAACTCATCACGGTTTGTTGCTGTTGTGCGACTTGTTGTTCTCGCGCGGCAATGTTGCTGGCCTGCGCTTCATCTAAGTAGGCATCTTGAAGGTCGGCTTTGACTGATGCTACTTCAGCAGGGCTATAGCTGCTGGGTATCAAAGATACTGCCAGTTCATATTTTTGAAGCTGTGTTTCGGCGTTTAACGTGCCCGTATTGTTTTGCCATTCACTAAGCAAATCTTGATAGTTGGCCAAAAACTGGCTCGCTTCGTTCTTTTCAAGGGTGTTAGCGTCAAGCGTAAAATCCAGATGAGCAAACTGGTCAGCGAATAGCTGGTGGGCCAACTCTCCCCATACTTGTTGTGCAGATTGCTTGAATAAGGCTACACGATCTTCAAGAGTCTCTATGGATTCAAGTGGGATAGTGCTTTGTGTTAATTGCCAGTCAGCCGATAGCTGCGGATAGTCGCTCAGTAACTCAAACCATATGCCCGGCAATTCTGATTTCAATCGTGCGAGTTGCTCTGCGCAGTCATCGCGTTGTTGGCAAAGCTTCCAGAACCCATCGAGTTCATCGAACAAAGCCTTGCCTTCAAGCTCACTCAAGTTTTCAGCAAGAATTTTACCGTCCAGTGCTCCAGCTTGGGCTTGATTGCTGTGCGATGCGGAGTTTTCCGAACTAGCGGTTGCAGTAGGCGTGGAATTATCGTCATTAGTTGTCGTAGAAACACGCGGCTTAGGTTCTGTGTGTTGAGCAGAAGATAGCGCTGTTTCGTTCGTTTTTGATGACCACGAATAGCCAATAATGCTAGCCGTTAAGACGAGCATTAGGATTAATATAACTCGATGCATTATTGGTTCACCGAGTTACTTGATCACGGCGCTAACAGGGAAGTGGTCTGAAAGGTTGTAGTGCTTCCATAACTCACTGCTTGTTGATCTTGGGACATCCACACGATTGTCGTTATGAGCTTTGGCGGCATATTCCGAGCTCACTACCACATAATCGAGATACTCAACGTTTTCACCACCCGACATAGGTTCACCCGCAAAGTTGTTGATGCGTGGGTCAAAGGTAGAAGCGGTGTAACCTGAGTAGGTTGGTTCGTCAGCTTGCAGGTTAGCGAACATCTGTTGGTAGTCGCTTGGGAACTTGAGCTTGTTCACGTTGAAGTCACCGCTGTAAACCACAGTTTCTGATGCCGGGATATTCAGAGACTGCGCCAGTGCACGCATCTGCTTGAATTGACGTTGTCGGTAATCACGAGCGGTGTCCGTATCGAACGAAGCGGTGTGAGTACCGAACACGTGGTAAGCCTGACCGTTTTTGATGACCTCAGCGTAATTCACCCCTTTGTCAGCGAAACAATCTGTGCCCGTACAATCAGGGAATACGTATTGTGCTTCGTTGACGATAGGATAGCGGCTCACAATGATCACGCCACCGTCGTAGATGTTGATGCCTTCTTTATCGAGCATTTTAGTTTGGTAAGGATACTCTTTTGCCAGTTCACGCAGGAACTCATCTCGTCCGTTGGCAAACACTTCTTGAAGCGCCAATACGTCGTAGCCCTTAACGTATTGAGGGATGAGGTCGTAACGATCACCGATGTGCGAAGCGATAGCGGGTAGAGCCCAAATGTTGTAGGTCATCACTTTCAATATGTTGGCATCTGGCTCTGGTTGCTCATCGATTTTCTCTGGGGTGATGGTATAGTAAATATCATCGTAGCGAGCGGTGTTATCAGCTTTGGAGGCAAGCTCCGTATTCACATCAAAAGCATCGGTTGAATTACGGTGAATATTACGATCATCATGCAGTGTTAAGTCGACGTCTGCTGCGCTCAAACCGTGTTGCAGTGTTGAGTTGTACCAATGTCCTTCCATGATTTGATTAAGTGTGACGCTCTCCCCAATAGAATTTGAGACTACTGTGTCAAACTCGTATGTCTTACCGGACTTCACGCCTGTCCAGCGGTTGAAACTTATCAGCTTTTTGGTTTCCCACGGGCCAATTTGTTCAACATGTTGCTGCCACTCATCACCTAACTGAAGTAGGTCGGTACCAGTATGAATGGTTTGAATCGTCATCACTTGGTTGGTGTTGTTGGTCAGGTACACATCGGTATCTGCAATAGCCGAGGTTGAGATGAATGAAGCTGATACAAGTAATGCACTCAGGCAAGTCCATTGAGTTTTCATTTTCACGTTATCCTTACTGATTGGTTTAAAGAATAACGTAGTAAAGAGTTATGACATTGGAGTTATAACTCTATGGCATTTATTCAAATATGAGATATATGCCAAGGTTTTATAAAATTGATTAACCATTGAAAATTAACATATTGTCTTATCGGAATGATAAGTGGTACGCGCGCGAATAATAGGGTCAGTTAATGCTTTCGAGTCGGTGGAACAGCCAATATTGGCGTGCTTAAGTGAAAACTGTGTGTCGCGGTAAAGTGGAGGTTGTGAGCAACATGAAGGGAATATGGACACAGCTTAGAGCTATCAGCATAAATTTTGCGATTGTTCTGTAATTTACTCTTGTTCAGTAAACAGAAACCTCAAAAACAGGTATGATAGTGCCGTTTTTAATCCTGAACTGGGAAAGTCATGGCAAAGTTAACACTCCAAGAGCAGATGCTTAAAGCTGGCTTGGTAAATGAGAAAAAATTAAAGAAGGCGAAGAAAGGCTCTAAAAAGTCTCGCGTTCAGTCTCGTGAAGCAAAAGCGGCAGCTGAAGAAACTAAACTGGCGCAGCAAGCGAAAGACAAAGAGCTAAACCAACAGTTGAAAGAACAACAGTTGAGCAAAGAAATTAAAGCTCAAGTGAAGCAACTGATTGAGATGAACAAGATCGAACAGAAGAACGGTGAGATCAAATACAACTTCACCGACGGTACGCTAGTTAAATACCTTTACGTAGAAGAGCTGACTCAAAAGCAACTAAGTAAAGGCATTCTAAGTATTGCTCGTCAAGGCGAGAGCTACGTTGTTATTCCAACAGCAGTAGCGAACAAGATTGCTATGCGCGACGAAGAATCTATCGTTGATACGCAGGCAGGTAGCACAGACGAAGTAGACGAAGATGACCCGTACAAAGACTTCGTGATCCCAGATGATCTAATGTGGTAATCCGTTTTGCCTAGCTCCATTTTAATGGTTAGCTAAGTTTACAGGATCTAAGAATGCAGCGAACAATCACTCGATTGGCGCTGCATTTTTTTTGGCGCGAAATGACTTCAACAAATCTTTAATAACGCTTAGTGTTCTGACATGCCGTAAACAAGGCTATCGTTGGCACTTGCATGATCGATAAAATCGGTATTAGCGCGCTGTTCGTGTTGGTCATAGCCATCGAAGTAACAGTCGCCAATTTCATTGCGCGGGCAAACGTGAATGTGGTCTTTGATGACCAGTTCGGTAGAGCAGCATGGGCAGTGTTTTACATGTCCAGTGAGTACCGTAGATCGATTTGGTTTCATACATCCTCCTGATAGGCACTGTAATCTGATTGCCTATTTGCATCCTAAGTTACGCAAATTAGTGTGTCGTTATGATTTCATTTTTAAGTCAATGAAAAACGATTCAGAAAGTGAATACTTAGCGGCTAATACAGATGTATGACTGAGAGAATGTAAGACGAATCAAGCCAAGAGCAGACGCAATGGGCTTGGAATAACAGCTGAAACTTTCTATGGGCTTATGGCTGCATTGGGGTAAGCGTTAGCTGAGCGCTGTTATAACCCAGTTGCGCTAGGGCTGCAGGGTCGAAGTCAGTCAGAACCTTGATGTCACCAGCGTAGTAGGGTGTGTAATCGCCTGAAGGTGTCATGGCGTTAAATGAATCAATAGAGTGCTCAGTACCAATATCGATCATTCCAGAATATTGTGACTCCGCACTAAACTGGCCTGAAACATAGGTGTAGAAAGGACGGACACTGGCACCTGCGGCGTACTGCATGCTACTTAAACCATTGGTGTTGATTGCCCAGCTCCAATCCCACCATTTCATCTCTCCAGGAATATAACGGTGATCCCATTGGTAGCGGATATTGGCTTGATCTTCGCTGGTGGTTCCCATGGTAAAGGTGTGAGAGACCGTCGGGCGGTTTGTTGGGTGTGAGCTTAGCGCATTGCCGCTATAACGAAGGAAACCTGTGAAGTTCACGTCGTAACTCATGCTGGTTTTGATACGGTATGGGTAAGTGATGGTAGAGCGTAAGAACTCTACTTGAAAAGGAAGTACTGAGTGAGCAGGCACGGTGATGATGGCTTCCAGTTCTGTTGGTTCAAAACGAGCACCATTGTTGGTATCGGAGAAACGTTGGCCATCTTCTAGCGCTACTCTTACTTCTGTCTTTCCAACTTGTGGCCAATGAAAGGTTTTATCAATGACGACTGAATCAGCAAGGTCGAAGCGTTGGGTTTTACTCCATTGTGTGGATTGCTCAAAATGAAGGTCAACGACGATTTGTTTAGACTGATCGTCGTCATTGATTGCATAAGCCGAGACGGTTTCAATCAGTTCTTGGTCGGTCTCTGTCATAGAACCGTGTAAAAACGATGTGTTATCGAGCGTGTAAGCGAAGTTATCAACAGTGATGCTTGTCTTCTCATCACAGCGATCACCGGCACAGCTTCCATCGTTATTGCCTTTAATCTCCCAACCATTGTTAAGCGGTTTTATTGCCATGTCTTGGCCGACGTAACGCGCGCTATCGCCTCCAACCCAAGCGTAACCGAGGTTATGGGCCAAGTAACTCAGTGGCCTGATAAAGTTCGTGTTGTCGCTGACTAAGGCGCGTTGAATATCAAGGTTATTGTTCGTTTCGATAGCTTGCGCTTCGTAGTAAGGCAGGCCTGCGTCTGGGGTATTGGGGTAGCACCAAGTATTGTCACTTGGTTGTCCTTGTTTGATGAGCCCGTGGTAGCCAGACCCCATGATCACCCAGTCATTTTTAAGGCCAGCAATGTCCCACACATTCATGCGAGATAGTAGGGCGGTTTTGTGTTCTTGAGCTTCTGTATTACTGAGCGGACGATAATCGGAACGGCAGATATCTTCACCGAGGTTATCCAATACGATTTGGTCTGAATATATCTTGGCATGAGTGACAAAAGAGATGAAACAGAGGGCAGAGCTAAATAGAACGGTTTTACTGACGTTAAGCATGAATAAGTTCCTAAATGCCATTATTTGGCTATTTTTATTAGAATCGAGTTATTAGATTTTATTGATATTATTTAAAGCCGAGGGGCTCTAGCGGGGTGTACTTTGTCATATAAAACAATGCCAAAAATACTGAAATGAATTGAAAATAAATATTTATAGATATCAGGAGGTTGTACTGATCAACTTGTTGTTTGATAAAGACTTATCTTGATGACTTCAATTAGTTTCAACAATCCAATCTATGGGTGATTAATTGTTGAACGTTTCTGTTTTTGAAGCCTCGTTATTTGGTATGTTGGCTTGGAAAATTTAGGCCAGCAAGATGGATTAGATAGGTTTATTGTTTAAAGGAGGGGGAAGTACTGAGTAAGCCAAATAAGGAGGGATGTTGTGATAAGCAAGATCGAAAAATGCAGCCAACAACCGTTCGATTGCTGCTGCATTTTTTATTGTTCGAGTTAACTTAATTGGAAGAGATTAAGCATCACCTGGTTTTTCGCGTTTGCTGTTCCAACCCATAAAGTTGTAAATGTTGTAACGAGCAAAGCCAATCTGTTCATGCAAAGCAAAATCTGTGACCGCAAAGTTGTACCACAATGGCAACCATGAAATTTGAGCAGCCATATAGTCGGCTCTCACTGGAATAACATTCAAGCCGAAGTGGTTGAAGTAGAGCTCGCTACGACGAATATGTAGGCCAGATGAAACCAACACAATGTTGTCGAATTTATGATGCTTCATTAGGTCACTAGTGAGCTGAGCGTTCTTCCAAGTGTTGACGCTATTTGGCTCTTGAATGATGTCACCCATCGGAACGCCAAGTCTCAGCAATTGTTGCTGATAAACTTCTGCTTCGGCAACACCGTTATTTTGTGCATCGCCACCACTGATGATCACTTTGCATGTGGTTTGGGTTTTGGCGCAATCTTTATATTGGCTGGCGGTTTCACTGATTCGGCCAAAAGAGAAAAAGGCTGGCTCGAACTCTTGCGTGCTTTTAATTAACTGCGTTCCCGCACCCAGAAGAACAATGGCGTTATTGTCAGACCATTGGATATCAGGCTTATTTTCGTAATCGGCTTGCAGATCGTTCAGTAAATAACGAGGAATTAAACCTGAACCAATCAGCACAAATGACGATATAAGAACAAGAGATAAAAACAGAGAGGTTTTTCGCCACTGAAGTAAACGTGTAAAGCCTACGAATAGCAGAAAAAGTAATAATATAATAAAGCTCATGAGGATCCTGTTATCGAACTGGTGCCAAGATGATGTGACATACTGAAGCGGTGCATCATATATCAGTTATGTTAATCATTCATAGGTAACTCATTGTATTATTGAACAAATGCACGATTTCTTTCTATCAAGAACAATCATCGATGAGAGCATTCGAAAAATCGCTTTATTATTGTTCGATAATCCCATTTTAAATATAGGTATATAAATCAAGAGGGTTATTTAAACCTTATTTCGTGTTATTTGATTTATCTGTTCATCGGTTTCCGTTTCTTCAACTCGTTAACTCAGCTTTCATATTCTTAAACTACCAAATCTTCAAGCTCTTAAATGACCGAGCTCTCCAGTTTTCAAGATCTTAAACTATCAAGCTCTCAAGTTTTCAAAGTAATGCTGAACAAATTTAACGAACACTTGGTGTTTCTTTGCCGGATAAATAACTTGCGGATAGAACAGATAAATACTGTTGCCTTGTTGCAGACATTCATCAGGCAGCACTCGCTCTAATTCTCCCAGTTCGACCTCTTTCGCAACGTAGTAACTTGCAATACGGATGATGCCACTGCCTGCCATAGCTTGTTGCTTAAGCAGGTGGTTGTCATTACTTGAAAGCCAGCCGGACACATCAATATTTACCGATTTTAAAGGCCACTCGGTTTGGTGCAGAGTTGCTAAGCATTGATGATCACTTAAGTCACTCACATTGGTAGGGCGACCAAATTGGTTAAGATAACCGGGAGTCGCGACTAAATCATGTTGATAGCTAATCAAGTGTTTCGCCACCATGTTGTCAGGTGGCGTATTGGTGGCACGAAACGCGATATCGATATCATCTTGATTGAGATTAAAGTTGGTGTAGCTACTGTTTATCTCGAAACGAATCTCAGGGTATTGCTGCCTAAACTGTTGGCAGATATCGAATAGATATACCTCAGTAAACATCTTTGGCGCAGTGAGGCGTAATAGGCCTTTGACGATGTCGTGTTGCTCAGAAACACTGCGTTCAAGCTGTAAGACTTGCGAGCGAATCGTTAAGCCTTGTTGTAACGCGCGTTCGCCTTCTTGGGTTAAACGAACACTGCGAGTGGTTCTGACCAAAAGCGGGCACTGTAAATCGTTCTCTAAACGTTTGATCTGTTCAGAAAGGTAGCTCTTAGAGATACCGAGCTTTTCGGCTGCCTTGGTAAAGTTGAGTTGCTGAGCAAGTTCTACAAACAGGATCAGTCGTTCTATTCTTTTGTGTTCGTTCATTCGCGCGTTCCTACCAATCTATTGTTCGTCATATCAAACAATCATTTCGTAACTAGCATATTCTGTTTTTTAAAAAGAACAATATGATAGAGGCATATTTCTGGTCAGCAAATCTTCTAAGCGAGAATCGATATGACGAACAGCACTGAATCTACAAACAAAACGAATGACAAAAAACGTATCCCATTATCAAATTATCTACCGAATGTTGGGCAAATTGCCTATGGCTGCATGGGGTTAGGTGGTGGCTGGAATGATAATCCAGTGACGAGTGCGGATGTTGCTCAAACACGAAGCGTAATCGGCACCGCACTAGAATCGGGCATTAACTTATTCGACCATGCGGATATCTATACCTTCAGCAAAGCTGAGCAAGCCTTTGGTCAAGCATTACAACAAGCGCCTGATCTGCGTGAACAGATGTTCATTCAATCTAAGTGTGGGATTCGTTTTGAAGGCGAGGGCAATGTTGGTCGTTATGATTTCTCGGCTGATTGGGTAGGCCAATCGGTAGACGGTATTCTCAATCGATTGAATACTGAAAAGCTTGATGTGCTGTTATTGCACCGCCCTGATCCTTTGATGGAACTCGATGAGCTAGCAAGAACGTTAGAGAACTTAAAAGCGCAAGGTAAGGTCGATTATTTTGGTGTGTCGAACATGAACAGCCATCAAATTCAGTACCTGCAATCTGCGCTTGGGCAACCCATCGTCGCGAATCAAGTTGAGATGAGCTTAGCCAAATTGGATTGGTTGAATGATGGGGTGATGATTAACTCGCAAGGGCACCATCAATCAGACTTCGCCGCAGGCACTCTTGAACATTGCCAATTGAATAACATCCAACTGCAAGCTTGGGGCTGTTTGGCACAAGGCCGATTTGCTGAGCAAGGTTTGTATTCAGAACATGAAAACGTGAAAAAGACAGCGCACTACGTGGCTCAGTTAGCGAACCAATATGGCGTAGAAAGTGAAGCGATTGTGTTGGCATTTTTGCTTCGTCACCCTGCTCGTATCCAACCTGTAATTGGCACCACAAATCTAGAGCGAATCAAAGCTTCGGCAGTCGCGACTCAGATAAACCTGTCTCGTGAAGAGTGGTACAACCTATACGTGTACTCACGTGGTCAAGCACTGCCATAAGGAATGAATATGTTGAATCAAAAGATCGCGCAACAACTGGTGTCTAACGCTCTAGACATTGCTGAGCGTAATCAACAAGCAATCGCGGTGAGCGTGTGTGATACGCACGGTGAGTTACTGGCGTTTATTCGCATGGATAATGTGAGTGTTCAAGCCGGATTGTTAGCACAGAACAAAGCTTATACATCTGCAAGAGATAGACAGCCAAGCGGTAACTTAGGTGCTTGGGCGAGAGAAACTGGTAAAGACTTAAGTTACTGGACTGACCCAAAGATCACTGGCTTTAAAGGCGGTGCTCCCATTGAATTAAATGAGCAGGTGATTGGCGCTATTGGTGTCAGCGGATTAAGTGAAGACGACGATGAAGCACTTGCCGAAAAAGTCATTCAACTTGTGTTCTAAGCTGTTGCTCGTGAAGTAATGGAAGTTAGAAGTAACAGATAATAAAAAACCGATGCATGTGCATCGGTTTTTTTGTTTAACGAGACTCAAGTGCTTGAATCAATCGAACCCATTAAGCGTTCGCTTGTTCCAGATCTTGTTGCTTGTCTTTCTTGCCTAATAGGCGGCTTGTGATCGTACCGGCTGTCATCGCACCAGATACGTTAAGCGCCGTACGTGCCATATCGATAAGTGGCTCGATAGAAATAAGCAGTGCTGCAATCGTTACAGGAAGGCCCATAGCAGGAAGTACGATAAGCGCCGCGAACGTTGCACCGCCACCTACGCCAGCAATACCGAATGAGCTCACTGTGATAATAGCAATCAGAGACAGAATGAAGTTGATGTCCATTGGGTCGATGCCAACTGTAGGCGCAACCATGACTGCAAGCATTGCAGGGTAGATACCCGCACAACCGTTTTGACCAATTGTTGCGCCGAAAGAGGCCGAAAGGTTAGCAATTGCTGGTGGCACGTTTAGCTTCGTGATCTGAGCTTCAACATTCAGTGGAATCGTTGCAGCAGAACTACGCGAAGTGAAAGCGAACGTTAGAACAGGCCAGATTTTTTGGAAGTACTCTTTCGGGTTTACACCAACAAAAGAGACCAACACACCGTGAACAACAAACATCAGGATGATTGCTACGTAAGAAGCAACGATGAAACCCAGTAGGCTTAGGATGTCTGAAGCACTCGATGTTGCGACTACTTTTGCCATTAACGCAGCGATGCCGTATGGCGTGAGTGCCATGATCATCTTAACTAAGCGCATAACGATAGATTGTGCAGCGTCAACGAAAGTACGGATCGGTGATTCTAGCTCTTCTTTCTCAGCCATTACTTTACGAGCAGCAATACCTGTTAGCACGCCGAAGATAACCACAGCGATGATAGACGTAGAGCGAGCACCGGTTAGATCAGCAAACGGGTTAGTCGGAATGAAACTAACCAGCATTTGTGGAATGGTTAGGTCTGAAACACTTCCCATGCGGCTTTCTAGTGTTGCAATACGAGCTGTTTCACGAGCGCCCTCTGTTAAGCCTTCAGCCGAAAGACCGAATGCTTGAGCCACTGCAATACCCACAATCGCAGAGATCGCCGTTGTTGCCAGTAATACTGAAATAGTGATACCAGAAATCTTGCCCAGTGAACCGCCTTTCTCAAGCTTCACCACGGCTGCAATCATTGAAACCAATACTAATGGCATGATCACCATTTTCAGTAGGCCAACATAACCACGGCCAACAATATTTACCCAGTCTAGTGTTTCGTTGATGACCGGATTGCCTTCACCAAATAACAGCTGTAGACCAAGACCAAATGCGCTACCAAATACTAAACCGAGTAAAACGAGGCGAGAAAGTGTGTTTTCTTTTTTCTGCTGTCCGTAGAGAAAAAAGAGGATACCAGTGAATACCGCTAAGGCAGCGATAGCTGAAAATGACATTTGTTTTCCTTATGAATCTCTTTAAATCGATAGGGCGCTTAAATATATGGGCGCAAATACTGTTAGCTACAGTAGCGACCTGTAACAAAACGTAAAATAAGGAAAAGTAATTTATTAGAACGATTAGTAATATCCACTCAATAGGATGGGGGGATATTCAACATTGTGATGAATAGGTGAGCTTTTTAGCGATATTTTGCCAATAAATTGAGCATGTCACTTGACGAGTAAATTTCGATATTTTGGAAATTATTTTCGAATAACCGGAACAACATTGCTTTGGCTACGTCTTCCGACTGAATAGGGCGTAGGTTTTTGAACTTACCAAGCATAAATGGAGACAGCAGAGGAAAGACACTTTGCAGGAGTTTTTCATCAGCTCTAGGTTCATCACGCTCACCCACCAGAGGCCCAGGGCGTGCGATGAAAAGCTGCTTGAAGCCAATACGTTTTAAATTTTGTTCCATTTGTCCTTTACAGCGAAGGTAGTGCGAATAGGAATCTGGTGAAGCGCCATAGCTAGAAACGACCGCTACGCGTTGAACCCCAAGAAACTTCATCGACTGTGCGACTTGGCTAACCAGTTCCACATCGATTTTGCGAAGCGCTTCTTTTGATCCTGCCTTTTTCTTAGTCGTACCTAAGCAGATAACGCCAAGATTAGGCGTCGCATTCGTGTCATCCCAACTGGTAACTTGCAGGTCGCTGTGAATGAGTGTGTGGAGCTTGTTGGAATCAAACTGTGAATCTAACGCTCGGCGAGATAGGGCATAGATATGATCAACGGCGGGTTCATCGATGAGCAACTTCATCACATGATGACCAATTAACCCGGTTGCACCAGCCACCACGACCGATGTTTTGTCTCCAGAAATGCTCATTTTAATCCCTTCTTCACTCCACAAGTGCTTGTTTAATATAAATAGTGTTTGAATTTTAAGCGAATAAAAGTTTGTTAAACGAGTGGTCAGTAGTATGTGGGGAGTCGCCTGTTTATGGAAAAAGAGATGATTTAGTTTGGCTCGACGCATAAGTACGGTCTGAAGCATAAGTACGATATGAAACATAATGGCGGTGGGAAAGATAAATGCGGTTTGAAACTTAAGTTAGGCGTTAAACATAACAAAGCCCGCTGGGCGACGGGCTTTGTTACTTTTCTTGCTTCTTACTAGGGCGTGTTGATCTTTCGTGAGTGTTTTTTGAACAGCATGGTAAAGAGTTAT
>NZ_JBFSUL010000043.1:0-43445 GCF_041467395.1 Vibrio sp. 10N.247.310.98
TGGACATAAAAAGACCCCCAATAATTGGTGTCCAACTATTGGGGGTCAGTTCAAATGCTGGCTTTTATTATTTCACTAAAAATTGTATCAAAAAGGGATAAAGTGAAATTACTTCTCTGCCATTTCTTTCTTAACCATTACAGCTGCAGCAATAATGAAAGTGATGACTAGGGCTAGTTCCATGATTAACTCCAAAGAAAATTAACATTAAACATATAATTCGCGTGGATGATAACACAACAGATACAGAATGATACTTTTTAACCACTAATTTACTTTTTATTCGATTTAGATCAAAAAAGATGCCCTAAAGCATCTTTTTGCAAGTTAACTATTCATGAAACAACTAGATCAACCAGGGAAACCATCAGGGTTGGTTGACTGCCAGCGCCATGTATCTTCAGTCATTTCAGTCAGTGTACGTGTTGCATTCCAACCAAGCTCTTTCTGAGCTTTAGCAGGATCTGCCCAACATTCTGCAATGTCACCCGGGCGACGCTCGACAAGCTTATAAGGGATATCTTTACCGCTCGCTTCCTCAAACGCTTTAACCATGTCTAATACACTTGAACCGTTACCAGTGCCAAGGTTGTAGATATGAAGACCATCTTTGCGCCCTACTTTCTCAAGCGCTGCGATGTGGCCATCAGACAGATCCATTACGTGGATGTAATCGCGAACGCCAGTACCATCTTTTGTTGGATAATCGCTACCAAATACAGATAGGAATTCACGGCGGCCTACTGCTACTTGAGAGACAAATGGCATTAGGTTATTTGGGATACCTTGCGGATCTTCACCTAGCTCACCACTTGGATGTGAACCTACAGGGTTAAAGTAACGCAGCAGTGTAATGCTCCAATCCGGATTGGCTTTTTGGAAATCGGTTAAACACTCTTCAACCATTAGTTTACTACGACCATATGGGTTGGTTGCGCTGGTTGGGAAGTCTTCAGTAATTGGCACACTTGCAGGATCGCCGTATACCGTTGCTGAAGAGCTAAATACCAAGGTTTTTACACCCGCATCACGCATTGCATCAACAAGAACTAACGTGCCGTTTACGTTGTTGTCGTAGTATTCAAGAGGCTTTTCCACAGACTCTCCGACGGCTTTCAGACCAGCAAAATGGATAACCGCTTCGATGTTGTGTTGCTTCATAGTTTCAGTCAAAAGCGCTTTATCACGAACGTCACCTTCAATGAAGTTGGGACGAACGCCCGTGACTTTTTCGATGCGCTCTAGAACGCTTAGTTTGCTGTTGTACAAGCTATCAAAAAGTACAGGTGTCATACCTGCGTTGATCATCTGGATACTTGTATGGCTACCAATGTAACCTATGCCACCTGTAACTAAAACATTCATGCTTAGCAGACCTTTTAATTAAAAATATTCAACCTATCACTTATGATACAACAACTTAGGGTCAGCTCACAAACACCGGTACCTACTTACCCTCACGAGCGAACACAAACTGACCTTTTCCTTTGCGTTTCGCTTGGTACATAGCCTCATCAGCAACTTTTAGAATAACGTCAATATCACGCTCTGAGCCATCAACTAAATGGATACCTAAGCTCGCTCCAACATGAAGTGAACGTTGTTTGTAGTTTACTTGTTGCCCGATCAGATCCAACAATCGTTCGGCTAACTTAGCTAACAAGACTTTGTTGGTCTGTTTAATAATAAGAACAAATTCATCACCCGACAAACGTGCAACCAAATCCCCTGTTCTTACCTGAGATAACAACCGGTTTGACACTTCTTTAAGGATTTCATCACCCGCATCGTGTCCATAATTGTCATTCACTTCTTTGAAGCCATCCAAGTCCAAGTAAATAACCGCGAAATGCTGATTTGAATAGTGGCTCGACGTGACAACATCATCCATAACCTTATACAGCTGCGCTTTATTCGCTAACCCGGTTAACGCATCGTGATGGGCCAAGTGTTCGAGTCTTTCCATCTCTTTAACGTTGGATAAATCAGACAGCGTTAATACCATATCAAACTCGTCTTTCTCGTTGTCTGAGGCAACTCGATTCACTTTGACAAACATTGGAACTAACGTACCGGACGCGCTCTTCTCCCACACTTCGCCTTGCCATTGACCATAATTGTCTAACGAACTGCGAATTGTAGGCATCAGTGATGAAAATTGCTGCCACGAAAATACTTCAAAGGGTGTTTTGCCCACCAGCAGATCAGAGTGATAACCGAGAAGTTGTGTGATCGCCGGGTTAACCATGGTTATCACATTGGACGAGTTCAGCACGATCAAACCGTCTTTACTGTTTTCGAAAACACCCGCAGCAATACGTTGGCGACTCATGGCCGTTTCTATGTCGGTGACATCTTGGATTGCATAGAGAATACGACCATGTTTTGTCAAAGAACGGCTGCTCACACGAAGCCAGCGTTTCGATTGAAAGAGATCGGTGGTTTCCAGCAATTCGTCATTAAGTTCAATATTGGCATCAATAACATCTTGTAAGTAACCCGTTTGCTTGGTCGCGATCAACTCTTGGAACAACAAGTTCTCAAGAAAGGCTTCCGAGCATTTAAAAATATCCCGAGTAGCTGCGTTCGCATGAAGAATGAGTCCTTTTTCATCTACCACCAACAAAGAGTGCTGAACGGTTTCAATGACCTCATTTGCGAATGATTTTTCTTCTTGTAACTTGTCTAACGTAAAATTGATTTGGTTGTCGCGATGTTGAAGCCTTTCTAACATGGTATTGAAAGCTCGAACCAGATCACCGATTTCATCGCGGTTCGTTACGACTAATTTAGGCTGCTTCGAACGACGCTCAACAAAGGCTTGCATCGCCTCATTGAGGTCAAACATCGGTTCGATAATCAAGCGTTGCACCAATTTGACCAGTACTCCACCTAACATCACCAGAAACAACAGATAGACGACCGCAACCTTGAAAATATTCGTTAAGATCGAATTAAACGTCTCTTTCGATATTGTTACTCTCAAGTTCGCGATCACTGCGCCATCCAGTGTCACTGGAACGAGCAAGAAGATGAAATGCTCAGAGATGGCAAATTGATGATCGGCGATATCGTCTAATTCTTCTGCGTTTGGCCTTGGAACCAGAGTGTTGCTCACCTGATAGCTGGCAAAAAGCTGTTCGTTGATGTCATAGAGCTTCACTCTAACAATATCTTTATCTGCGACGAAAGCTGACAATATTTCCTGAGCCGATGACTTGTCTTCAAATAAAATCGCGGCTTGCAAGTTATAAGCAACACCTTGTGCTAGCACTTTAACACGCTGAATAAGACTCTCTTTCTCTCTCTCAAACGTGACAGTGTAATTTACCGATTGGATCGTTACAAAAGTGACTGCGATGAAGATGATAATGGGTAATATCAGCTTGTTTTTAATCGATATGTTATTAATGAAAGACAACATTATTGGCCCTCCACTATAGCGATTCGTAACAGGTTCGAGCCAATGACGTAGTCACCGCGCCTTGCGTTCTCTAGATTGATCTTAGGTTTGAGCTTATTATCGATGTGCGTGAGTTCAATGATTCCACCTAAGTCCGTAAAGTTAGGGATATCACTGATTGTCACAGTATGTGGCGAGTGCTCTTGACTAAGAAATTGGTCATTTTTACGGTCAGACAAATACGTAATATCACACTTAGAAGTAATCGACTGTTGAACTCGGATAGCGAGCGAACGAATAGATTTCCCCTCGGTAATTGACGTTAGCACTTGGCTTACCTTTTCATCGCCAATCACACAAAAGTTCACAGCGTTCATTGAGCTTTCATCATTCCAACGTATAAAATTCGCAATTCTAAAAAGGTACACCGCTTTCACTTCATAAGGTTTGAAGCTAGCAGCTGAGGTGTTCAACGGCACAATAAGCATCGTTAAAGCCGCTAAGCCTAGTTTAGATAAGCCGAGCTTAATGCGGTGCTTAAGCCATTTAGAATTCATGAGAGATCCTCACATACACCGATTCTTGATTGACGCTTTTCTGAGATGTGAATTCAGCTTGATAGCCGTCACTCTTACCTATATTTTCAACAACCACTTCAATTAAAGGTGCTGCGGACGATTTTTTCCATGCGAGACGCGCATCAAAGGTTATTTCATGCGGGTAAGACTGCCATTTATATTGAGTGCCATCGCCTGCTACCCAATAGTCTGGGTAATTCACATTAATGTACTGGCCTATCACATCGAATTGCCAACTTTCGGTGATATTCCACATCAACTGTGCCGTGGCTAAATGTTCATTATCAATATCGTAATAAACACTCGTTTGAGGACTAGATTTCAGGTCATCACCTTTATTCTCACCTTCCAATGTCGTATAGGCGTAACTCAGGTAACTGGCTAAATCTGCGGTGAGTTGGTAACTCGCGCCTAACTCTAAGCCATAAGTTTTTGCTTTATAATCATCAGACAACGCACCGACATAGACATGATTCGCAGGGATATCATTCGGGTCATAGCTGTGAAAGCGAAGGTTGTCATGTTCACTCAGATAAATCGTTGCATCGAGTTCGAAATTTGAATTGTTTGAGTAGCGATAACCCATTTCCGCCGTTACGACACTCTCTGTTTCAAGACTCGAGCTTGATTTATATACATCTAGGTAGCTGTTGTTTGAGTCAGCATTGTAACTATTGAAATAATAGGTGGAATTGGAATCCATATAAGATGGTGCAACGACCGCACGGCTAAGCCCCGCCCATACGGAGTGACGTTGGGTGAACTTATATAAACCACGCAATTGAGGTGAAAGCTCAGTTGATTCATTCTGTGTAAAGTGTTCAACCTTGGCACCAAGAGTAATAGACAGCGCTTCCGTCATTTGAATTTGAGACTGTATAAAAGCGTTCGCAATATAATCGTTGGCAGATTGGATGTTGTAAGCTCGACCGTAGTAATCGGGATTGTACCAATCCACGTCCGAAACTTGGCTTGAGGAGAAATCAAGATACATATATCGCAGGCCACCACCGAGTGTTAGCTGATGGCTTTCCGATAGTTGGTTGATATAAGTAGAGTCAAAATCGAGGGTCGAATAGCTTCCCGGAGCGTCTGGCGCATTATCCTCATTATATTCACCCCATAACGAATATGAGAGTGTCGAACTTTCATCAAAATGGCGAGAGTCGTTGAATTGGACGTAAACAGATTGGCTCTTGTTATCGAAATCATTGGCTTGTGCCCCGACAAACGACCCTGAGTTATCATATTGAAACGTATACAATTCCGACTCATAAAAGCTTTTCTCACCACCAATACGTAATGACCAATTTTCATCAGTATTACTTGGCTGAAACACCATCCCTGCCGTTTGTGCTTTCCATTTTTCAGATTCGTTTGTGCGATACGTGGGTTCTTCTCGGTACTTATAAAAGGCACGAGCATTCACACTGTCGTTTAGGCTTAATCCCTGACGAACACTAAATTCATAGTTATTAGTATTAGACGCGACACCGGAGAGATAAGTCCCCTGCGTATCATTGGCAGACTTAGTAATGATATTGACTACACCATTAACCGCGTTGCCCCCCCAAATTGTTCCGCCGGGGCCTTTGAGTACTTCGATGCGTTCGATGTCGGCAAGTACATAGTCAACGTCGCTCCAATACGTACCGCCATAGACTGGGCTAAACAAGCTTCGTCCATCCATCATCACGAGCATCTTGTTATATAACCCATCATGAAAGCCGCGTGTTGAAACAAACCATGAGGTTTCGTTGAATTTGGTGACTTTGAGTCCGGGTACAAGCGTTAGGACTTCTGCAATGGTTTTCGCGCCACTGCGCTGAATTCGCTCATTAGAAAGTACGTACACCGACGAGGGAATGTCAGTGAGTTTTTGTGTCACTTTCGAAGCCGTTTCCATTTCGACATCTAACATAGACAACTCTTCAAGGCTCATCGACATCAGCTGGTCTAGAGAGTTTTCTTGAGCAGAGACAAAAACAGGTATCATTAATGCTAGTCCTAAGCAAACCTGGCGGGATATCATGTGCTCACCTAATATACAGATAGATATTAATCCTTTAATCAATAGTTCAACTATATATGAAATGCCATACTGGTAAATCTACGGTGTCGAAAGTTTGAGTTAGGTCACTGTTTATTTATGGTATTTATAAGACCGTCATTACTTACCTCAACGTAAAGGATTAGCACCACGTGACAACGAAGATTTTGCTTAATTGCGACATGGGAGAAAGTTTCGGCAATTGGAAGATGGGCGATGACGAGTCGGTCATGGGATGGGTCGATATGGCAAACATCGCTTGTGGCTTCCACGCGTCTGATCCGCACGTTATGTCCAAGACGATAAAACTGGCGCAGCACTATCACACCCAAATTGGTGCTCATCCCGGTTATCAAGATCTCGTTGGTTTTGGTCGCCGTTCTATTCCACACACCATGGACGAAATCAGTGAGCTGGTTTGTTATCAAGTCGGTGCATTACAAGCCCTTTGCCGCTATCACCATACCACTGTTGGCTATGTGAAACCTCATGGCGCTCTTTATAACGATATGATGGCAAACATTGATGTGTTCAATGCGGTAGCCCAAGCCGTCGCTGAATTTAACATCCCGTTGATGATTCTCTCTTCATCAGACAATCAACAGTATTTGGATATTGCTGACGACCATGACTTGCCTCTCTTGTTTGAAGCGTTTGCCGACCGTGCTTATTTAAATAACGGACAATTAGCGCCACGTACTCAAAAAGGCTCGGTTTACGTCAATCAAGACGATATCTATAACCAAGTTATGCAAATCATTAACTATGGCTCGGTTACGACTTTAGAGGGCGAAAGACTGCCTATTGAAGCTGATACTATCTGTGTTCATGGTGATAACCCTCAATCCATCGCATTAATTAGAAAAATCAGACAAGACCTCAACGCTTTTAATTAGTATGAAGCGTGTGATTGGTATGACGCATGGTCTAATCGCTCGTGAGATCTAATTGATTTGTATTGGCTTGGACACGGAAGTGAGACACGCCAAGTAAGCTAAAAAAGGCAAGATAACAAACGTATGGAAACGAAATGACGACGAATCAGATTGAATTCAATATAGCGCCAGTCGCGGAATGCAGCGTTTTGGTGACCTTGACGCTATCGCCTTCAAATAATCAATCTAGCGCCGAATATGCGCAATACATAGCTCACTTTTCCGATGCCATTCGCCAAAACTTAGCATCGGTGTTGATGAATGTGACACCGGCTTACCAAACAATATTGGTCGATTACCTCCCTTATCGAATATCAGAACAGCAGCTCATTGAGCAGCTCAATAATTTGTTGAGTCATGCTCTGTCGTCCTTTTCTAGTGTTAGTAAAACTCGCGATACGATTGAGCTTCCTGCCTATTACTCACCAGAAACGGCGCTCGATTTAGACCGATATCAAAACAAAGGCCTGTCGCTCGACCAGATAATTCAACATCACACCTCACAGACATACAGCGTCAGTGCGATTGGGTTTACGCCTGGCTTTGCCTTTATGTCGGATGTGGTTAATGAGCTTGCCTTGCCCCGTCACTCCACACCCCGCTTAATTGTGCCCAAAGGCAGTATCGCCATCGCGGATACGAAAACAGCTGTGTACCCTTCGGATTCACCGGGCGGTTGGAATATTATTGGCAATTGCCCACTTCCGTTGTTCGATCATAGCCAGTTGAAGAACGCCGATATCACGCAAAGACCACTGTCTCTGCTTAATGTTGGTGATACCGTCCGTTTCATAGCGATTTCAAAAAAAGAATTTGTAGAGTTGGGTGGAGGCATCGTAAATGGCTAAGACAAAAACTAAACCAACACTGACAGTGATTAAGCCCGGCCCGTTGAGTTTGATTCAAGACTTTGGGCGATTTGGTGTTGCTCATCTTGGATTAACGCAAGGTGGACCGGTTGATGACTACTCTTATAGCTGGGCTAACCATCTATTGGGCAACCCAGTCAACCAAGCGGCGTTGGAAATCACGCTTGGGCAATGTGCGTTGAGAATCGATGTTGATTGCGAGATGGCACTATGCGGGGGTGATTTACAAGCGAAACTCGATGGTAAACCACAGGCTAACTGGAGCACTTTTCAAGCTTTTAAGGGGCAAGTTCTCTCATTTGGTTTGCCTAAAAATGGTCTAAGGGCGTATTTAGCCATTAAGGGCGGTTTCGATGTTCCATCAACTCTTGATAGCTGCTCTACAGTCACTCGTGAAAAGATTGGTGGATTAACGCAAGATGGCGAGCCATGCCAGCAAGGGCAACAAATCGCTTTTACCCAACACCAACTCTCTCATCCATTTAAAGCGTTGAGTGTTACCTTCCGATACACGCCTGATTACAATCTACCCGTGAACCTACGAGTGATTGAAGGCTATCAAAGCGAGCTATTCTCCGAGTCAGCAAGAGAGATTTTGTATAACGCGCAGTATCACGTTGACCAAAACTCTAATCGGATGGGTTATCGACTCAGTGGCGAGCCCGTAGACTCGCCTGACATTTCGCTATTGTCAGAAGGCATTGCCCTAGGTGCGATTCAAATTCCACAAGATGGACAGCCTATCGTGCTGCTTAATGATAGACAGACCTTAGGTGGTTATCCGAAGATAGGATGTGTCGCCAGAATCGATTTACCACGCTTGGCGCAAGCAAAACCTGGACATGCGATATCGTTCAGCAAGGGCGATCGCTTGGGCTTACAAGATGTTTGGTGCCAATGGGCTCAGTTTTTCGGCTATTAGTTTTTGCGATGTGTTATGTGCTAAATGCTATGTAGCTGAGAATAATCAACTAGGAAGATGTCATTTAGATGAGGTTCGGTATCTAAGCAGATGTTGAAATGAAGATTCGGCTTACCTATTACAGTAAGCCGAATTGAAGAAATTAAACGCAGTCGATGATGATAGACTAATTATAGGCTATTAAGCGTGATCTTGACCTGACACCTTGGCAAGCGCTTCTGGGTATCCACGTTCTTGTGTCAAATCTATCGCTCTGTTTTCAATATCATTTAGATTAAGTGACATTGTCACTGAGTGTGTGTCTTCAATAGATGCCGCCTCTGATACATCAAACCATTGCTCAGCGACCTTTTGTGCCGCTTCTAATGTTGAAGAAGCTTTTACTACTTCAAGTCGAGCATAGCGATCCCCACAGAATGAAACGTCTGAAGCTCTTAAGCTTGGATCGGTTCCCGGAATCTGTTGTGCACCAAACAAAGGTTTACCACCGACCAATGCAGAACTGAAACTTGGGATGAACTGAGACATATGCGTTATTGCCGCGCGAGTTCTTAATTCAAGCTGATCTTCACTCCAACCCGATACGATTTTCTTAAGCAGCTTCGAAGGCAACTGTGGCTGTGACGAGTCTGTTGACGATGAAACAAGCCCACCCTCAAACAGAGTAATCCCTTCTGTCATGCCGTGAAGTTGGAACACACCATCAGCATACGGCGTTAATTGCGCCATGCCTTGCGGTGTGCCTCTCGGGCCATGGAAGATAACTTCTGGCCACTCTTCCTTACATTCTTGCGAATATGGCCACTCTGTAACGTATGCAGCTTTAAACTCAACAAGTCTTTGCTGCTTAGAGCCAACAAAGTCATCTACGATACCCGTTTCAAACCCACTCGCATTAATCAAGTAATCGGTCGTTAGTTGGCAGCTTTGGTTTTCGGCATCGGTATAAGTCAAAGACCAACCTTGACCTGTCGACTCAACAGATTGTAATCGGCTGTTGGTTAACACAGTACAGTTAGTTTGTTGCCCCAAAGAGAGTTGAGCGGTCGCAGAAAGTCGGAATACGCTCCAGCCATACTCTTGGACCATCGCAACAGGATACTTTAGGGTCTCTAAATCCGTATGCTTGGCGAAAGGAATACACCAATCATCAAGCGATGTTGGTTTCAGAGGCTGTGTTTTCGCAGAAAGTGCTAATAAATCTTCTTTGCTGTACAGCTTATAATACTCTTCCGGATCACCGAGCACTTGGTTGCTTTTATCTTGTTTAACAAGATCGGCATAAGCGCTTTTGATTATCTTGAGACGAGGAAGCAGATCCAACGGCTCTCCACCATCACTGTGCGGAACGGCGATGATTGTCGGACGAATATTGATCGTATGAGGGAATAAGCGGACGGTATCAATTGACTGTGTGAGCAATTGAAGACACTGCTCTACAGAAATATCTCGATACAAATTGCCGCCAGCGTGCAGGTGGCAAATTGGTGGACCATTAACCAAACTCGGCCCTTTTTCTAAGATAGTGACCTTAAAACCCAACTCACTAAAGTGAATCGCGCTCGTTGTTCCGGCAATACCACCACCAACAATGGCAATAGAAGGTTGATTTGTATCCGTTTTGTTGTGGTTCATCGTGTTCTGTAGAATAAGATTAACTGCCTCTATTCTACTTTTGTTCTGCGATGAATTAAAACACATTTTTATCAAGGTCTTAGATAGGCGGGATTTAATATCTATGTAAAAAACATAAATAATCTCTTGACTCAATAACTCCAGATAGGGTTTTAAAGGTTATTCTAACAGTCAAATTTGTCCTAAGTGACGCCACATAAAGGCTGCCTCAGTACTCTTAAAACATACCGGTTAACTTATCCCTAAAGTTATCCACCGTTTTTGTGGATAACTGTTGATAACGTTCTTGCTAAGTTGCGCAAACCCTTTGTTTACAGGGACTAACCGCTGTTCATTAAATCGGCATTATTGGGTAATTAGTTTTAAAAAATGCTAAAAACAGTGGAATCTAAGGTGCGATATTTTTTACTTATGCTACCGGTTGGTTAAATAAAAAACGGTCTAAAGCGACGTATTATAAATAGTGCATGACTAAGTATAAATAATCTCACTTTTAGACCGTTTTAAGCGCTTGGCTAGATCTCGCTAACGACTAGCCAAAATCCTTGTTTACTGGTGCCAACAAACGTTTGATTAAGCTATTCACTACCGCGGCTAATGTGATGAACGTTAGCACCGGTAGCGCTATCCACAACATCGGGTGAAGTGAAGGTTGTAACTCAAAACCAAAGTTCATCACTCCTGCCACGCTGAGCTCAGAACCAAGGGCTGCAATTGAGCCTGCGACTAACGCCATTAAACCGTACTCACACCAAATAGTATTGAGAATTCGCTTCTTACTCGCGCCTAATGTTCGATACAAGCGTATCTCTTGTTGTCTTTGAGATAAGCTCAATCGCAATAGAGTGAAGATAAGCAACAGCCCCGCCACCACACCTAACGCCGCAAGTACGGTAATCGACCAAACAATCTGCTTAAGCAACTCTTGGATCTTGCTACCCATCTTACGAATATCCATCAAACTCACGGTTGGATGATTTCGAGAGAGTTCGTTGAGCATCTGATTGTGTTGTTCTTCTAATCTGAAGCTCACTAGCCAAGTAGAAGGGATTGAACTCAAGACATCTGGAGTAAAAATGAAGTAGAAGTTCGGCTTCATTTCTCGCCACTCGACT
Source organism: Vibrio sp. 10N.247.310.98 (assembly GCF_041467395.1). NCBI lineage: Bacteria > Pseudomonadati > Pseudomonadota > Gammaproteobacteria > Vibrionales > Vibrionaceae > Vibrio > Vibrio sp. 10N.247.310.98. The sequence continues at coordinate 11,508 of NZ_JBFSUL010000043.1, forward strand.
TTGCGGATGCTATTCACCTTGGCAGAAACATTCTGGCTGTTGATTGTGAATGACAGCTCATCGCCAATCTTTAGATCCAGTTGCTCCGCGACATCCGATTCCACAGATACGCCATGCTCTTGTGTCCAGCTGCCTTCTAATACTTCATTGTACTTAGGTAAGCTATCTCCCCAAGTGAAGTTGATCTCACGGCTTAGTGCGTCTGTTTCTCCAGAGGTATCACTGTATTCCGATGCTTCGACACCGTTTATCGTCGTCAGTCGTCCTCGGATAATTGGAAACGCTTGAGTACGCTCTACTTCGTTTGCATCAATCGTCTCGAGATAACTGTCTTTTTCATAGCTTGCAATGTTAAGTGCAAACGCATTTGGTGCGTTCTCGGGTAAGGTTTGCTGCCAATCTGACAGTAAATCACTTCTTACCAACCAGATGATAGACAGCAACATCAGTGAAAGCGCTAAAGAGCCAAATTGAATCCCCGTCGCTAAAGGTGTGCGATTAATTCTGCTCAATGCTAAACGCATAGACGTAGATGTCGGCAACTTGCCAACCAAACGCAGAACAAGCGTACTAACGACCGCAAGTACTAAGAACAGGCAAGCGATACCCGCTAGAACTATCCATACCAATAGATTGTCGCCATACATCAGCATCATTGGAATAATCGGTACCAGTAACAACAAATATTTCTTGTAGCTTTCATTGGACTGGTGACTTGATTGGATAACGCTGATTGCCGAGGTATTGACCAAGCCAATTAACGGAATACCAAGAGCAGGAACACCAATTAAGATGCTTGATAAAATCGCCAAGATTGCAGGTTCAATACCATAGCTAGGAAGTGGCGTTGGTAATAAGTCACCCAGAGGTATACGAAGCAAAAACTCTAAGCCGATACCGATAGTTATTCCCAGTACTGCACCGATAACCACTAATAAAGATACCTGTACAGACAACCATTTAACGATCCACTGCTTGCTTGCACCCAAACTCTTAAGCATCGCGATGGTTTTACGGCGACTCGCAACATAATGTTGGCAAGTGAGTACCAAAGTGGTCGCAGCCATGATCACAACAATAGCAACGGTTAACGAAAGATATTGAGTCGTGCTTTCGAACATGTCGTTAGTACGGCTCGCAGAATCTTGAGTACGCCAGCGATCGCTTGGTGTTAATTCTACGCTGTCTTGCGCGGCTTGCAGTTTTGTATCATCACCGTTGAGAAACAGCCTAAAACTAACACGACTGCCCGGTTGAATCGCTCCCGTGGCATCAATATCGCTTGTATGAATCAGAACGGCTGGCATCTGTTGGAATGGGTTAAAGCTTAAGCCTGGTTCTTGAGTGATTCGTCCAGTTATCGCTAAATCGGCATCGCCAATAGTGACAACGTCACCAATCTCAACCTCTAACTGTGCAAATATACGCTCGTCTAACCAAAGTTCCCCTGGCTCAACATGGTTACTTGATGCTTTATCAGCACCCACTAAGATCATTTCACCGCGTAATGGATAATTACTTTCAACCGCTTTCACCGTCACTAACTGCATCGAGTTGTCACTGAATGCCATGGTTGAAAAACGAGTCAACTGAGAGCTTTCTAACTGTTCAACTTGAGTGAGGTCTAATAAGGATTGTGGAACTGGGTTTGCTGAGATAAACACGATATCGGCAGTAAGCGCATCTTTGCCCTGCTTAACAATTACCTGCTCCATACGTTCGGCCAACGCCGACAATGCAAATACACAAGCAATAATAAGCGTTAAAGCGATTGAAACTGGCCAAAGCTGACCGTGTCGAATCTCTTCGATACTCCATGAAAACAGGCGTTTATTCAGTCCGTTTGATGAATTCAATTTAGACTTCCTCTATCTGACCGACATGCATCTTGAGTGTTCTTTGGCAACGTTGTGCAAGCTTAGGATCGTGTGTCACCAACACTAACGTTGTGCCGTGGGATGAGTTCAATTCAAACAACAACTCGACAATTTTGGCAGCAGTTTGTTGGTCTAGGTTGCCTGTGGGTTCATCGGCAAAAAGAATTTTTGGCTTAATCATAAATGCGCGCGCCAACGCGACCCTTTGTTGTTCACCACCCGATAGCTGCGACGGCAAATGATCAAGCCTGTCTTTCAAGCCTACTGATTCAAGCAGAGCAGTCGCGCGTTCGATGTCTTCGTCTGCTCCCTTCAACAAACAAGGTAACGTGACATTTTGCAGCGCAGAAAGGCTTGGAATTAATAAGAAGCTTTGAAATACAAACCCAACCGATTCACTGCGAATCTTAGCCCTTGCCTCATCATCAAGCTGTGAAAGTGGCTGTCCTAATAAACTGATTTCGCCTTTCGTTGGTACATCAAGACCAGCTAACAGCGTCATTAGGGTCGATTTACCCGCACCAGACGTGCCTACGATCGCGACCGTTTCGCCTTCACGAATATCGATATCAACGTGCTCTAGGATTGTTAAATGTTCTTGATTAGTAGACACTGTCTTGGAAACAGCTTCTGCTTTAATGATGGATGTATGCATGACTCGACTAATTTCCTTTTTATTTTTTATTTTATTTTCAACCGCTTCTTTAGCTCAAGGCTCTGCGTCAGCTCAAGATTCAAAGTTATTGGTACTTGGCGATAGTTTGAGTGCTGGTTACAACATGGATATCAAACAGAGTTGGCCAAGTTTGTTGCCAGACGCGCTAGCAAAACATGATAAAGCGGTTACCGTGGTTAACGGGAGTATTTCTGGTGATACAACGGGCAATGGTTTAGCCCGCCTACCACAATTGCTTGAAGAACATGCTCCAGACACCGTTCTTATCGAACTTGGTGCGAATGATGGACTTCGTGGTTTCCCACCTAAGCTGATGTCTGCAAATCTTGAGCAGATCATTGAGCAGATAAAAGCTGCGGGCGCCAAACCTATAATGATGCAGATTAAAATCCCACCAAATTACGGAAAGCGTTACAACCAGCAGTTTGAATACGTTTTTGCAGCGCTTGCTGATCAACAAAACGTGCCACTTTTGCCGTTTTTCCTAGAGCATATCATCCTCAAACCTGAGTGGATGATGAACGATGGACTGCATCCAAAACCAGAAGCTCAACCTTGGATTGCTGAATTCGTCGCCGAAGAATTATATCAGTATCTTTAAGTTTTAATGGTCTAGCTCAATAAATTTTACACAGCTTTACGTTAGCCTGAGTGCATATCACCGTTAACTGTAAGGTTATTTATGCTGATCGAACCTGTTATCAAGGGTGTGGTAGCCAAAAGCGCTCACCCTCTTGGCTGTCAAGAAGCCGTAAAGCAACAAATCAAGTTTGTTAAGAGTGCGCCGCAAATCAAAGATGGCCCTAAACGAGTACTGATTATCGGCGCTTCCTCAGGCTTTGGCCTTGCCGCTCGTATTGCCCTTACCTTTGGCGGCGCAAAAGCTGACACTATCGGCGTCTCATTCGAGCGCGGTCCAAACGAAAAATCCCTAGGTAGTGCTGGTTGGTACAACAACATCTACTTCAAAAAAGAAGCCGAACGAGAGCAACGCACTGCTATCAACATCGTTGGCGACGCATTTTCGCAAGAAACACGCTCACAAGTTGTCGAAGCCATTGAAACCTACTTCGAAGGTGAAGTCGATCTCATCATTTACAGCTTAGCCGCAGGTGTGAGACCAAAACCAGACTCCGATGAGTTTTGGCGCTCTGCCATCAAACCTATTGGTGAAAGCGTAACTGGCGCAACCATTTCTCTGGAACACGACAACTGGGTCACCAACACGCTTGAAGCCGCGACGGAAGAAGAAGCCGAAAGCACACTCAAAGTGATGGGAGGCGAAGATTGGGAACAATGGATAGATGAGCTCATCAACGCAGAATCTATTGCTCCGGGTTGTAAGACAATCGCGTTTTCTTATGTGGGTCCAGAAGTCACACATCCTATCTATTTAGACGGTACATTGGGACGCGCTAAGATCGACCTTCACCAAACCAGCCACGCTCTTAATCTAGAGTTAGCTAACTTTGATGGCAACGCTTACGCGGCGGTATGTAAAGCCCTAGTCACTAAAGCGAGCGTTTTCATCCCTGGATTAAGCCCTTACTTACTTGCTTTGTATAAGGTGATGAAAGAGAAAGAGACCCACGAAGGTTGTATCCAACAAATGCAGCGTCTGTTTGGCAGTAAACTTTATGGTCAATCCAAAGTACCACTTGATGGTGAGCGATTGATCCGTATGGATGATTGGGAATTAGACCCAGAAACCCAAGCGCACGTAACTGAACTGCTAGAAAAGATGGACGAAAATAACTTCCAAACCTTAGGGGATTACCAAGGGTTTAAAGAAGAATTTCTACAATTAAATGGGTTTGCTCAACCATCGGTAGATTATAGCCAGAAACTTAATACAGAAGATTTTATAAAGTTAAAGCCTTAATCTAAAATTATCTCATTACTGAGACCCGGATTCACATTTGAAAACCTCTGCATAATTGCGGAGGTTTTTTCGTGCAACATTTCTTATACTTATTAAACGTAAGGTTCATAGTTTTCTTTGGTTCATCATAATTAACACAGGATGTGTTGATGCATTTAGCATAATTGACTCGGAGTCATATGAAGAAGATAAAAACAGTAGACTTAGATATCCCAGACGATATGGAGCACGGTTGGCAGAATATTGTCGACCTCTTAGCTCAAATTACTCAAGTGCCCGCAGCACTAATCATGCGTGTTCACGCCAATTACATTGAATTTTTTTCAACCAGTCGTAGCGAGAACAACCCATACAACAAAGGTGATTCTGAAACGCTGGGGAATGGGCTGTACTGCGAAACAGTGATGGAAACTCAACGACAGCTTCTTGTGCCTAACGCGCTTGCCGATCCTAAGTGGGACAACAACCCAGACATCAAACTCGGCTTAGTCTCCTATTGTGGTATTCCATTACTTTGGCCTAACGGTGAACTGTTTGGCACCATTTGTATCTTGGACTCGAAAGAGAATCACTACACCCCTACTTATATCAAACTGTTAGAGAGCTTTCGGACTTCGATTGAATCTCAGCTTAAAACCCTATTCCAACACGCCAAGCTTACCCAAATGAATCGCGACCTAAAAAACCGCGTTTACAATCGCACTAAAGATCTCGCGAGCCTTAATTACTCGTTGAATCAAGAAATTGATAAACGAAAAGCGGCTGAACAGAAGATTAACTTCCAAAAGAATCACGACCTCGGCACCGGCTTTTTAAACCGAAACGCATTTGAATCTCGCTTAAACCACAAGCTACTGTCACAGAGAAGGCTGACAGACAGCTCATTTGCAGTCGTTCATATTGGTTTTACCAACGGTAGACGCATACAAGCACGCTACGGCTATAACGCGTTAGACCAAGTGCTTGTTGAATACCGAAAACGCATCGACTGTATTTGTGATATCGATGTATTAACTGCACGCCCTACTTCGGTTGACCTCGTATTGGCGTTTAGCGTTAAAGATTTACACCATCGCCTTGAAGAACTTTGCCAGACGCTCGTTAAAGTTGGTCATTCAGAATTCGACATCGAAAGTGACAAAGTGCATTTGCACGCGTTTATTGGGATTGCAATTACGAACGACGAAGATGACGCGGAAAGCATTCTGCAGAAATCTTCTGAAGCGATGTTAGCCTGCAAAGATTCAGGACAAAAGTTCGCTTACTACTCTCAATCCCATACCGAAGAACAAACTCACATTAATAAGATCGAGGGCTATTTGCTTCAAGCCGTTCGTAATGATGACCTTATGCTCTACTTTCAACCCAAAGTTAGCCCGTTGACGCATCGCTGGGTCGGTGCTGAAGCTTTGCTTCGTTGGCGACATCCTGTTTTGGGTGATATCTCTAACGAAACCCTGATCCACATGGCTGAACAAAACGGTTTGATTTTCGAAGTGGGCAGCTTTGTTTTACGCAATGCGATTGAAAAAGCCAAAGAGTGGTCCGAATACGTTGAAGATTTCAAGATGGCTGTGAATGTGTCTGCAATTCAACTCAAGAACGTACACTTTGCGGAACAAGTGGTTCACCTACTCGAAACCTATCATTTAGAGCCTCGTTTCTTAGAACTTGAAGTTACGGAGAGTGGACTGATAGCAGATGAAGTGGTTGCCAAGAATACCTTGGGATCTTTGCACGATATTGGCGTTACATTGTCACTAGATGACTTCGGTACGGGCTACGCCTCCTTCAGTTATCTGAAGAAGTTCCCATTCGACACCATTAAGATTGATAAGAGCTTTATCGACCAAATGCTCAACTCACACGAAGACTCGGAAATTGTTCGTTCTATTGTCCAAATTGCCAAAAAGCTCGACTTAAAAGTGACGATTGAAGGCATAGAAACGGAGGTTCAGGAGCAATTTATTATTAACGAAGGCTGCGATGTGGGCCAAGGTTACCTTTACGGAAGACCAATGCCGAGCCAAGAATTCGAACACAGCTTAATCAATCAAAACTATTTGGGGACAACTCGTTACGCTTAAAGCGAAAAAGAGCAGTTAGTTTTGGATTTAGGCCTACTTTCTCTTTACTCTAAAGGTGGTGATTTTTATAATCGCCGCCTTTCTGTTTTTATCTTTCCCCTTATATAGGCATTCCTCGTTATGGATCAGTTGACTGCAAAGCTTAAAAAGCTCGAAAAACAAAACTACCGTGCATATCAACAAATTAAAGGTCAATACGACTTTGCTGATTTTGAATTACACATCGACCACATCCAAGGTGACCCATACGCGTCAGCTTCTCGTTTTCGTGCAACGCGCGCGTGGTCTTTGACCGGGTTAGATTGGCTGAAAGAAAAATCTTACGAATACCAAGTAGCCGCTCGTGACTTTATCGCACGTAGCTTCTCTGAGTTCGCGAAACAAGAGTCGACCGTTTCTATCGCGCTGACGGGTCAAACCGTATTAGACAACACAGCTGTTGTATTCACAGACCACGGCATCGAAATTCGTTTCCGTATTAATTTACCAGCTGATGGTCGTAGCATTCTTGCTAAGAAAGCGAACAACATCATCACTTTCTACTTACCGAAGTTTATTCGTCGCGCGACGCTTGAGCGTGAGTTAAACATCGATGCAATGATCAAACATTGTGAAACGATTGAAGACCAAGAAGCGCTGCGTGCTCAATTGGATGAAAACAACCTAGCCGCTTTCGTTGCAAACGGCAGTGTGTTACCTCGTATCGCGGGTAACTGCGACCTTCCAATGAAAGACGCGGTACCTTTCGCGGCTCCAGAATCATTAAGTGTTACGTTAAATACTCCAAACCAAGGTGACGTGACCGGCCTAGGCATTCCAAAAGGCATTACGCTGATCGTTGGTGGTGGTTTCCATGGTAAATCGACACTGTTGAACGCCGTTGAACGTTCTATCTACAACCATATTCCTGGTGACGGTCGCGAAGGCATTGTAACTGCGATTGATACGATGAAGATCCGCGCTGAAGATGGTCGATGTGTGCACAGCTTGAACCTGTCAAACTACATCAACCATTTACCAATGCAGAAAGACACATCTGACTTCAGCACACAAGATGCGTCAGGTTCTACGTCTCAAGCGGCTTGGTTACAAGAATCGATTGAAGCCGGCGTTCAAACTCTACTTATCGATGAAGATACGTCAGCGACTAACTTCATGATTCGTGACGAGCGTATGCAAGCGCTAGTGTCAAAAGGCGATGAGCCAATCACACCACTTGTCGACCGCATTGGTCAGCTTCGTGAAGAGATGGATATCTCTACCATTGTTGTAATGGGTGGCTCTGGTGATTACCTAGATGTCGCGAACACTGTAATTCAAATGCACGACTACCAAGCGGTAGATGTGACTGAAAAAGCAAAAGACGTGATTGCTCAGCACCCTACTCAGCGTACTAACGAATGTGAAACTGCTTTAGAAACGTTTGTACCGCGTTCATTGAACCGTGCTTCACTGATGAACATTCTGACTGACGGTAAATTCCGTGTTAATGCTAAAGGCAAAGAGTCACTGCGTTTTGGTAAAGAGTTTGCAGACCTTTCTGCGCTTGAGCAATTAGAATCACCGTCTGAAGTGAATGCGATCGGTTGGGCTTGGTTCCAATTCGCACAAACTCCAGGTTGGTCAAACAACCCTGCTAAAGAGTTTAACGCTATTTTAGAAAACGAATGGCACGCTAACATGCCTAACTACGGTGACCTAGCGAAACCAAGAACGTTAGATGTGATGGCTGCTCTGAACCGTATGCGTAAATCTCAGTTCAAGCCTTCGAACTGATTTCGTTAAATATCGGATTTATTGTGCTTCTAGGTTTTTGAAGTTTTAATCTTCTAATTTACTAAAGCTTCTAAGCCACTAAATAAGCAAATTAACCTTCTACGGCTCTCATTCTGAGGGCCGTAAATTTATCTAACCTCTTTTGACCTAACCTCTAGTGTCGTCAAAACTCTTGAACTTTATAAATTCATAAAACCAATCTTTACATCAATTACTTATCATCTTTTGTAATGAGAAAATTAAAGGCACTGTTTACCGCCATCTAATGCTGTCGATCCCTCAAAACATGACACAGCTTTTACAAAACCCTAGTGATATTCAGATAAAGTCCCGATTCGACAAGTGTAACCAAATGTAACAGACCCTTGAGGCTTCAATGAATCATAAACGCGTTAAGATGCGTGACCATAAAATCGAAGTGAACCTATTCAAAAACCGCGTAATCGTCGCGTTTTGTGGGATCTTGATGTTCACTCTTGTCTTAGTCGGCAATCTATACCGACTTCAAGTTGAAAATTTTAAAAGCTATCAAACTCGTGCCGATGGCAACAGAATCAAAGTATTACCTATCGCCCCTACTCGTGGACTTATTTACGACCGTAACGGCGTGTTGCTTGCAGAGAACAAGCTTGTCTTTGATCTAACCATGATTCCTGAGCAAACCGATGATGTCGATGCAATGCTCACCAAGCTAGACAAATATGTCCCCCGTGATGCAGAGCAGATCGCTCGTTTCAAAAAACGCTATCACAACACCCGCCGTTTTAAATCTGTGACTATTCTAGAGAACTTAACGGAGGAAGAGATCGCCAAGTTCTCCGTGCACCAGTACCAGTTCCCCGGCTTATCTATCGATACCAGCTTAAAGCGTTTTTACCCGAATGGTGAGGTGCTTACCCATGTTCTTGGTTACGTGGCGCACATCAATGATAGCGATCTCAGAAAGCTTGAAGAACAAGGGATAGAAGCGAATTATCAAGCTACAACAATCATAGGAAAACTGGGTGTTGAACGTTATTACGAAGATATTCTGCACGGCACCAAAGGTTATCAAGAAGTCGAAGTAAACAGCCGTGGGCGAATAGTCCGAACCATTGAGTACGTGCCGCCAGTAGCTGGTAAAGATATCGTGTTAAATATTGACCTTGAGCTGCAAAAATACGTCTTTGAGCAACTTGATCACCGAACTGGAAGCGCGGTTATTCTCGATCCGAAAGACAACAGCGTGTTGGCGATGGCATCAAGCCCGAGTTACGACCCTAACCTATTTGTCGACGGCATTTCGAGTAAGAACTACCAACGTTTATTGAATGATCCGGCTCACCCGTTGGTTAACCGCACCACTCTAGGCGTTTATCCTCCTGCCTCAACCGTTAAACCATTTATGGCTGTGGCAGGACTGCAAGAACATGTCATCTCTGAAGATACCATCCGTAACGACCATGGCGTTTGGAGAATTCCTGGCTCTAAACGAAACTCTAAATCGTGGCGTGACTGGAAACGTTGGGGTCACGGACCTGTCGATGTCACTCAAGCCATTGAAGAGTCGGTAGATTCATTCTTCTATCAAACCGCTTTCGATTTGGGTATTGACCGAATTTCAAGTTGGATGAACCGATTTGGATTTGGTGAACCGACAGGCATTGATATCTATGAAGAAAGTACCGCCAACATGCCGACTCGAGAATGGAAGATGATGCGTTATCGCACCCCTTGGTATCAGGGTGACACAGTTCCGATTGGTATTGGCCAAGGTTATTGGACATCGACACCTATGCAACTTGCTAAAGCAACATCAGTATTAGTTAATCATGGTAAGGTGATGCCACCTCATATCTTAAGAGCCACCTTAGATCATGGTGAAGATTTCAGTACACAACAACTTGTCGAACCGGAGCCAATGCCCTCAATCACCGAAGTACCGGATAGAATTTGGGATGTGCCAATCAATGCGATGCGACTCGTAAACCACGGTAATCGAGGCAGCGGCAGACGTGCATTTAAGGGAACTGAATACACGAGCGGCGGTAAATCAGGAACTGCACAAGTCTTTGATCTTGCGAAAGACCAGGTCTACAACTCGAAGAAACTCGCTAGACACTTGCTTGACCATGCGCTTTACACGGCTTTCGCACCGTATGAACACCCTGAATATGTCGCGACGGTGGTCATTGAACACGGTAACGGCGGTTCAAAAGTCGGTGCGCCTTATATCCGTAAAGTACTCGACTATGCCTTTGAACATAAAAGTGGCGAGAGCAAAGATCACTCCTAACACCAATAACTTAAGTCGCTACAGCACATAACGTAGTTACCCAAAACATAGCGTAATAACGACAAAGCCCCACTTGTGTCACTCACAATGTGGGGCTTTCTGTTTTAGGGTTCTAAGCAATTAGACAGCTAAAAATACCTGTCGATTATGAGCTTCTTAATACATGCCATGCTTCACAGAGCGTCTGAAATTTTGCGGTGTTGCCTTCGTCTCTGTCCGGATGCCATCTCAATGCCAGTTGTCGCCAACGTTTTCTAATTTCATGGTGTGTCGCGTCTAAAGGTAACTCAAACAGGTTCAATGCTCGACTTCGATCCATATCGAGTTCATCACCACCCACATACTTTCTATACCGAGTCCAAAATTCGTTCAACAGCCTTTTGACTTCACCTTCATCCGCTTCATAGTTAACCCAATTAATGTAGTATTCTCGAAGTGGGTCTTGATGATCGATGCTGTGACTGCTTCCGTGATAACGACCATTCATCAATTCGATGTCCATCGCTTGGACTTGGAGCCAACCATCTGGGTGTAAGGTTTCTTGAAGCTGATAAAGCGCATTCATGATAAGGAAGTTCTTTTTAAACAACTCTTTCTCAGGCACAGCATCCAACACTGGCACAAACCCAAGATCGTTCAGATGAGCTGCCAATGTGTGTACTTTCCATCCGCTTGGCTTTTGCTTAAGCACTTCCATTATCGGCCAAAGCAATGGGTTTTCCATATGGCAATGAAAGTTTGCTCTCACATCTTGATAATTCGACATAGTTGACTCAGTTAGCTTCTCTGAATTAATGGATTTCTAGAACTGTGGATACTATAAGTAACCTGTTTCGCATCCGTTGCGTATCTTCTTTAATTGAAAGCGATTTTCTAAGATTTGTCGAGCTTAAGGACAAACAACTTTCTAACGTTTGGCTTAAAGGCACCTTTTATCGTCAAAACTGAGTACCATTTCGTTGAATACAACCATTAGGGCGTGTTGACCTTTCGCGGTTAAATTTTGTTCGAGATAAAAGCGTTTTAATCGCGGCGAGGGAGAAGTAGCCTAGTCATTCTAAGCAAATCTCCCTCAACAAAGAGTAAAACGCTTTTAGCCGAACCCTTCGGGCAGCGTTTGCTGGTCATTTCTACTACGTTATCGGCTTCTCATGTAGGCTAGCTACACATCGATGCCTCTGCCTTGTATAAATACCCAGCAACTCGCTGCAAAAATCAGCTCGAAAGATCAACACGCCCTAGTAATAAAGCCGCAATTCTTTGGTACGGATACAAAAAAGGTCAGCGACTTAGCTGACCTTTCACATCTATCCCAATTTTAGGGACGAAGCATTGAACTGACTAGATAACGCCAAGCTCTCTTAGACGTTCCATTAGGTATTCGTTTGCTGTGTACTTTTCAGATAGCACTACTTCTGGTTTCGGGTGAAGGAATAGAGGCAAAGAGATACGAGACTTCTCTTGGCGTTCACCTGATGGGTTGATTACACGGTGAGTTGTCGATGGGAAGTAACCACCAGATGCTTCTTGAAGCATGTCACCGATGTTGATGATCATGTTACCGAAGTCACATGGAACATCTAGCCACTCGTCATTTTGAGCTTTAACTTGAAGGCCCGGCTCGCTTGCAGCAGGAAGAACCGTCAGTAAGTTGATGTCTTCGTGTGCCGCAGCGCGGATTGCACCTGGCTCTTCATCACCTTGCATTGGTGGGTAGTGAAGAACACGAAGCAGAGTCTGTTCACTGCCGTTGATCATTTCTGATAACGCAATAGAGAATTTCTCTTGTACTTCTTTAGGAGCATGAGCTTCAACCCAACCTAGCAGCTCTTGAGCAAAAGCATTCGCACGTTGGTAGTAATCTAGAATCTGTTCTTTCAGCTGTTCAGGGATTTGGCCCCAAGGGTATACGTGAAAGTACTCTTTGATGTCTTTTACAGTGTGGCCTTTAGCAACTTCAGACACTGAAGGTGGAAAATATCCATCTTGTGTTTCAACATTAAAGTGGAAGTTCTCTTTCTCTTCAGAGATGAAGAATTGGTACCAGTTTTCGTAAATTGACTCAACAAGCTCTTTCGGGATTGGGTGGTTCTTAAGAACACCAAAACCAGTTTCACGTAGAGAGCGAACAAATTGTTCTGCTGCGTCGTCAGCAAGGTAATCGACAGTTTCCAGTTTCATGACTTTCTTTCTTGTTATGTAGTAATAGAGCGATTTTAAGGATCGCTTTGTTGTAAATCAAACTTTTGTGAAACTCTAGCAACCGTTTGTCTAGATACTGGGCGATAACACCACTTTTCAACAAATCTGGTGATTAAGACCCAATTGAACACTGTTCATTATTGTGTAACACTATTAAAAACTTCGACGAGAGATCTTGATATGACAATCACGCCACTTGCTCAAAATCGACCATTGCTGTCATTGACGACGCTGTATCTGACTGTGTTTCTATTTTCAGCGTTCGCTCCCTCTTCAAGAGCGGTGTGGATTGCCGAAATTGTCCCAGCGCTCGCGATATTGGTGGGTATTTGGTGGTTATCAACAAAGCTCACCTTCACTAAGACAGCTTACGTTTTAATGTTTATCTGGCTGATTTTGCATACGATAGGCGCAAAATATACCTTCGCGGAAGTGCCATTTGATTGGTTCAATAACATGATAGGTTCAGAACGGAATAACTTTGACCGTGTCGCGCATTTCTCTATTGGCCTTTATGCTTACCCACTCGCTGAGTACTTGATTCGTAAAAAACTGGCTCAACCGGTGCTTGCATGTTTCTTTGCGTTATTTGCGATCATGAGTGTTGCTGCAGGTTATGAAATCATCGAGTGGTGGTACGCGGAGATTGCAGGTGGTGATAAAGGTATCGCATTCCTTGGTTCACAAGGCGATATTTGGGATGCACAGAAAGATATGCTGTGTGACACCACGGGCGCAATTGTCTCGCTATTACTTCTTAAGCTTCAAGGGCGTGTCAGAGCTTACTGAGCTCAATTCTTTACTCTGAGTATCAAAAGCAACGTTGAAATGCCACACACAAACCGTGCTGTGGCATTTTTAGTTTCAGCATTGTTTGCTCGTTTTAATATGACTGGTCGTTTCATCGTGACAGGTTATTTCATCGTTACCTTGCCACCAACAAACTTGTAGGCTGGCGTACCTCGAACCAAAGTGTCTCGCGCAAATTCAATCCCGCATTCAGGGCACACACATGGTTTTTTCGTGAAATCTTCAACGATACGCTCCTTAAAACATTTCACGAGTGCACCTTTGCCACCTTTCCGATACTTAAAAAGCTGCGTTTTACATTTGGAACAGAAAATCTGAACCGTCTTGGTCGGTTGTTTCTTGTTTGGTTTAGCCATAGAAGTTAATGATTGAACTCTTTATTTCTTAAGTTTAGGGGCGACAAGAACCAAGCTTATCCCAAGAAGTATAACGGTTGATGAGACTATAAATTGCATGGTGACAGGTTCAGATAAAAGTAATACACCACCAAGTGTCGCGATAACTGGAACAGAAAGCTGTGCAATAGACGCCACAACTGTATTCAGTTTTTTCACTACGTAATACCACAAACTATAACCCACACCGGAAGCCACCGAGCCCGATATAATCGCGTAAATCAAACCTTTCTCAGTGATAGACACTTGCGTTAACGCATTAGGTATCAAAACTAATAAGCTCAATGCCACAAGGATAACTAGCGAACTGAATCCAAAGTTAGCGGTGGTCGATTGCAGTGCGTTTGACGATTTCTTTCCTGCCAATGTGTAAATGCCCCACCCAATTCCGGCCAGAGACATCAAGATGATAGAAACTAAGTCGGGTGCCTGTGCCGATTCCGTTGGCATTAACAAGTAAACAAGCCCTGCCACAGACAACAAACACCCGCACCACTCAATAAGTGACATTCTGTTACCAGAAAGCAAGTGCGCGGCAATCATCGTAAATTGCACTGCGACAAACAACACCAGCGCACCAAGACCTGCGCCAAGCTCTAAGTAAGCAAACGAGAAACCAAACATATACACGAGCAGTGACAGTATTGATGTTAATTGAAACTGTGATTTGAGTTTTGCATATGCCGATGTGTTGTTTGTTAACTCACGTTTAGACTTAGATTGGGAAGATAACGTTAATAAAATCAGAAGCGTAAGCGCACCAGATAAGATGCGAACGATCGAAAAGCTCAAAGGATCGATCGTTTGATCCATTAAGGCCCAGCGACACAAAACTGAATTCGCAGCAAATGCCACCAGCGTAATAAATGTAACCATCAGAGTTTGCATCGTTTTTTCCTAAATGAGTTATTTGGTCCTAACTGAGTTTTCTTGGATTTCAATCAACGTCAGGCTTCACCCAAACTTGGCTAAAGTCGAACCAACCTAATGCATTACATTTCGCGTTTTGCAACGTACCACATTGATCTTTATTAACGCCTAACCAGCAATGGAACATCGGGATCAATTGATTGCTTTGGACCAGTTGTTTACCTAACTGTCGTGCTGGGAATTGCTCGAATTCACCAGAACGCCAACGGTCAATCATGTGACACCATTGGTCGAAGTCCTCTGCCGGGCTAGATTCATCAAGAAAACTGTAGTCCATTAACCAGCCAGCCAAGGCGTCGTCTCTGTTATTGGCGATGCCCATAGGGTTAATCCAAACATCAACATCATCGGCGTGCGGAGGATCGGTTTCGTAACCGTAAAGATCAACATCGACGTTGTATTGCTTCAGCACCGTGACAATCGCCTTTGCAAGCGTTGGGAACATTGGGTGTTGGCATTGATACGCTAATCTTATGGTAGGCTTCGAATCTGCTGGTGGACAAACGGGCACTTTTAACTTTATGTCATACCAACCGGGTTTTATCCCATAAGCGTGTAACACGCCCAAATCGATAACAGTCTCTTTTGGAATATGAACAAACAGATCCGCCGCATTCAACGCGTTAGATAAAAACTGTGCCCATGCGGGATCTTGTGCAATACCCTTCTTTCTATTAAGCAGTAAATACGTGCAACCAGGATCGAGTTCTACTTCATCGCTATCGCCACGGTCGGCCATAACAGGCTTAGACAGGCTTGGGTAAACCATTGAAGAATAAGCCTCATCCACCACCCAAACTTCAACGCGATCAATTAACGGTCTGAAACCAAAGTACCCATTGAAAGCGGTTAACACGAGTTGTTTCTCGTCGTTCTTTTCAATGCGATAAGGTCCCGTTCCAATCGGTCGAATATCGTAGTCTTCACCACGTAAAGTGATCGGTAATGTGACTTTAGCGACCGATTCCGTTAGTGCGAGGGGAAAATACTTGTCTGGACGTGTGAGAAAAACATCTACTACACAATTTGCAGGTGAAGAGACATCTTTGATATGCGAAAACATGTTGAGAGGTTCGAGTGCAAGCAGTGTATCCACAACATGATTGGTTAACAGAGGTTCCCCGTTATGGAAACGAACACCGGGTCTCAAGAAGAATCGCCATTGGTAATCGCTGATTTTTTGCCATGAATGAGCAAGATCGGGTTGAAGTTGGTCATTCTCATCTAGATGAGTCAACCCACTGAATACCTGACAAGCGATATGTTGCTCTGAACGACGCATCGATTTGGTTGGGTTAAGCATTGAAAGCGGCCGGTAATAAGGCAAACGAATAACTTGTTCGCCTTCTTGATACTGTACGCCCAAGTAGTTTTGAATAACTTGCGTGAGTTTGGCAGCATTGTGATCAAGCACTGACAGCGCCTGTCCAATTTTTCCTTCCTGCAAGTAGCGTCTTGCTAAGTTCTCGCTGACATCACAACGATTCTGTTTAAAGATAAGTTGAGATAACTTTCCTCGACCTGCTGCAGGTAACCATTCTACCCACCCTTCTTCTTCAAGCTTGTTGAGTACCATTCGGGCATTACGACGGGTACAACAAAGCACATCCGTGATATCGTCGAGTTGAACATCAGAATCTTTACCATCGAAGTATTCAAACAGGGTTTCAAATTGAACGCGAAGTCTTGGGCTGCTCATAAAGAGGAAAACTTATTCAAAGGACATTGAATTCAGTTTCCCTATTTTATGGCGTAAAATCAATATTACTGACACAATTTTATTGTGAATTATGAGTACGACATCCTAAGATGTTATTCAATCTTAAGGGTTAAGTGCTTTTACCGTAAAGGATTACATTACATCGCAGCCAATTTCATTAGCGATTTCACGGAGTTGCTGTTCATCGTCTAATTTTATCGACCATTTACACTCAGAACCGTTAGCTGAAATAACATTTGCCCCTTTTCCGATCAATTGAATTGCATCAACTTGGGCTTGCAGCGTGACTCTATGCTCCCCATCTAAACGAACAACCAATTCATGTGCGGTTGCGATGACTTTTCCACTTTTAAACGTTATGACCATGGGCTTCTCGGGTTACTTCTTTAAATACTGATTGCTTGTTCTAAGTACTGATTACTTCTTCTAAAGACAAAACCAGCGTACGACTGCCTAGTCTGTTATCGCTTATGTTTCTTAACGGCAATGGTTAAACGACTGGTACAAACTAAGCGTTGACGATCATCAGTGATATTGATCTGCCATACTTGAGTA
Organism: Vibrio sp. 10N.247.310.98; assembly: GCF_041467395.1. Taxonomy (NCBI): domain Bacteria; kingdom Pseudomonadati; phylum Pseudomonadota; class Gammaproteobacteria; order Vibrionales; family Vibrionaceae; genus Vibrio; species Vibrio sp. 10N.247.310.98. Next base: position 28,693 of record NZ_JBFSUL010000043.1, read on the forward strand.
GAGACGCCCAAGTGAATAGGCTCAGCAGTACCGATGACATGCCCTTCACGCATTGACCTTACGTGGTTCGCATTGATATCGAGCCCAACGCAATAATAGCCTTCTGGTACGCAGAAGTTTGCAGCCAATGAGCCAAGCGTTTCTGCTAGCACAACCGATGCGCCGCCATGAAGCATACCCAGTGGTTGGTGCGTAAAGTGACAAACCGGCATGGTTGCCACCAAAGAGTTGTCATTTACTTCGGTGTAAACAATGTTGAGGTGTTCAATTAAGGTATTTTTTGAGGTCGCGTTGAAGGTATCTAGGTCAACGGGCTTTTTCCAAATACTCATGTGGGTTCCTTAATTATTGATCTTGTTATCGCGTGCATAGCTTTTTCTATATTACTGGCTGTTAGTTATCTTTCAGCCCTTAGTTATTACGCAAGTTGATGTTAACATGCATAAAAACTGAATACACAGAGGATATTGTATGACGTCATGGATGAAGTTTGCCTCGCTTCTCACACTAGCAGGCCTAACCGCGTGTAGCGCTTCTCCGACAGGCAGAAACCAATTGCTGCTTTTTTCAGATAAAGACATGTCTCAGCTTGGAGCACAGTCTTTTGAACAAATGAAAAAAGAACAACCCATCAGCAAAGATGCCAAAACTAACGCTTATGTTCAGTGCGTAGCGAACAGCATCACTCAATATATTCCTAAACAAGGTTTTAGTGAATGGGAAGTTGTTGTGTTTGATAGTGACCAAGTGAATGCATTCGCCCTGCCTGGCGGAAAAATCGGTGTATACACGGGCTTACTCAAGGTCGCAGTCAATCAAGACCAACTCGCGACGGTTATCGGTCACGAAGTGGCACACGTTCTTGCAGACCACAGTAATGAGCGCCTGTCTCAGTCTCAAATCGCTAATACTGGCTTGTCTATTACTAACGTCGCGTTAGGCGCATCAGAATACAAACAGTATCAAGGTATGACGATGGCCGCGTTAGGGTTAGGCGTTCAATATGGCGTTATTCTACCGTATGGGCGAACTCAAGAGTCTGAAGCCGATGTTGTTGGTTTAGAGTATATGGCTCAAGCAGGTTTCGATCCAAACCAAAGTGTCAACTTGTGGCAAAACATGGCGAAAGCATCAGGGGGTAATCAACCGCCAGAGTTGCTTTCTACGCACCCTTCCCACAGTACGCGTATTAAAGATCTACAAGCAACGATAAAAACGCTTCCTCAATCAGGTTCACCAAGACCAAATTGCAAAGCGTAATCTAAGTAAGAATCGCCTAGCTGGTGTAAATACAAAATGCCCTATCCATATTGGTTAGGGCATTTTCAGTTTCTTGCTTGCTAACAGTTCAAGTGCACTAAGCAGCTGGATAATTCCAACAACAGAAACTCACTCGTTAAGTACCAAGAATTTGTAATGGTAGGCTTAATAGCTGATCACCAGTAGATGCAAAATACCAGATAACACCAATCAAACTGCTCACTAAACCTACATACCAAACGAACGACACGACTTGCCCGTATTTGTCTAACGGTAACAAGTGACTGTGATGACGTCCTTTCCATTCAAACAGTATTTCAACACTGCCCATGATCAATAAGAAACCAAACAGGGTTAAATTCAACTGATAACTCAATACCACACCAGCAACGGCAGCCGCGACACAAAGTACAATGCCAAGCACACTGTTCATCGAGAAACTGATACTTTTAAGAACATGTCCGCCATCGAGAGGCAAAATCGGCAATAGATTGAACAGGTTTAATAGAGCATTAAATACTGCAAGGCCGGCAAAGAACATTTCGCCAGTCGCCCAATACAGCACCATAAATACTAACGACAATATCAGGCCGAACAATGGCCCCATGATTGAGATAACCACATCTTGCCAACGCGTATTAATCTTTTCATCGGATAACGCCAAGCCACCAAGAAATGGTATCAAATAGATCCCTTTGGTTTTCATGCCGAAGTATTTCATCGCTCTAATATGACCGTACTCATGGAACATTAAACAGGCGATTAAGGCCAAAGCGAACTGAATTGAAAACAACCATGAATAGGCCGCTAAACTCGCAGAAGCAAGTACGACCTTGATTAGCTTGGCGCTTTTAAGCGCTTTCATACCAAGCGACACCAACCCAATTAAGCTAAAACGCTTCTCTGGTTTAGGAGCGACAACAGGAGTTTGTTGTTCAATATCTTTGGTGTTTCGATTGCCTTCGGTAATGGTTTGCCCATTCACCGACGCTTTATACGTCATCTCAAACGGTTGCCACTGAACGGTCGATTCAACGTGACACTGCAACGTTTCTTCGCCAGCGCGTAGTGTAAATTCGTGTTTTCGGGCGTCTTCTTGGTCTGTGGTCGCATCTAATTGAGATACCAAAGTGTTATCCCAATACAACTGTTGCCACCCTGCCATTGATCCTTCTAAACGAAGCGGTTTTCCAAGAAACTCTATCGCGAGTAATTCCAAACTTAAAATTCCAATTTAATGACTTCTAACGAGTGTCGATATTATGCCGATTTAGCGAATGGTGGTAAACAGAAACAAAGTTGTTACATATTGAGCTATTGAACACTATTTATACCGCAACGATGCATAAACACTCTGGTCACACCTCCAACCACGAATAAATTATTGATTATACTTATATTATCGATGTTAAAGTGCCGCCCCTTTAAAACATAACCTCACAAAATAACAACTCTTTCTTTGACTTTATATAAAACATGAATTTAACATGCCATTTACATTAGAGCTTCAACACCAAAAATGCTCAGTGTGTTTTCAAACCATAATAACGAAATTCGATGCCCTAGGAGGGTCAAGGATGAAAACAATACAACGCTCTCTCGTTTCACTTTCAGTACTATTTGCATGTAACTCACTTGCGGCTGGTTTCCAAGTTGCTGAGCATTCTGCCTCAGGTCTTGGTCGTGCCTTTTCAGGTGAAGGTGCAGTAGCTGATAACGCGAGTGTACTAGCGAGAAACCCCGCCGCAATGACCCTATTTGATACAGCCCAATTTTCAGGCGCGGTTTCTATCGTTGATCCAGAAGTGGATATTACTCAAAACAATGTTCCAGGTTCTGGCGGACAAAGCCAAGTATCTAAAGACGTAGCGCCATTGCAAGTCGTCCCTGCCGCATACTACATCAGCCCTATTAACGATAAATGGGCTTGGGGCATTGGTATGTTTTCTAACTACGGCGTTGCTACCGATTACCCAGACGATATTTATGCGGGTGATCTTGCAGGTGATACTTCACTAGTGTCAGTGAACTTAAACCCCAATGTGGCGTATCGAGTTAACGACCAGTTTAGTGTTGGTGCGGGTGCGAACCTTGTTTACGCCGAGGCTGAACTAAATCGTCATCAAGGCTCTATTTCGAACATCACTGGAGATCCTGCCTCAACAAAACTGATCAGTATGACAGGTGAAACATTTGCATTTGGTTGGAACGTGGGCGCGTTATATGAACTGAATGAAAACAACCGATTCTCTATCGCTTATCGTTCAGAGGTAGACCTCGACTTTGATGACGGTGACTTTACTGATTACACGGGCAGCATCGTGGAAGGCAGTGCTACGACAACAACAGGACGTCTAAAAATCACGTTGCCTTCGATTATTGAAATTTCAGCTTTCCACCAATTGACCGACCAATGGGCAATTCACTACGGGTGGCAACAAACTGGGTGGAGTAGCTTCAAAGAGCTTAAAGCGACAAGTTCAGATTGTGTAAGTGGCGAGTGTTTTAAAAAGACCGAAGACTACGACGACAATAACCGTTACTCACTGGGTGCAACTTATCAGTTAAACCAAGAATGGACCTTAAGAGCTGGTTTAGCTTATGACGAGCAAGCTGGTGAAGCGACGTTGAGTATTCCTGATAGCGACCGTTTCTGGTACAGCGCAGGTTTAACTTACCAGTACAGCCCTAACCTTTCCTTCGATGCTGGTTTTGCCCTTGTACAAAGTAAAGATGGTGACTTCAAAGAAACCAATGAACTTGGTCAAGAACTTGAATTCTCTGGTGATGCTGTAGCTTACTTATCTGCAATTCAAATGAACTACACCTTCAACTAAACGGAATTAAAACATGAAAAAGTTATTTAATATTTCGCTGCTCGCTTCAGCAATGTTTCTTGCTGGTTGTGGTGATGACTCTTCGAGTTCAGGTGCTTCAACAGCGATTCAATATGAGCAATACATTCAAGATTCACTCGCACAAGCGACGAGCATCAAGTTTCAATTAACGGGTGCTGATATTGCTGTTCCTCTTCCTAGTTTCGCGTTGATGGATACTACCGACGGTACACTTGGCTTGCCGACCGGTGGTGATGATTCATTAACAAACCCTATTGCTGCAATGAATACAATGGATGGTTGGTCGACTTCGATGCCAATCATCATGAATTTTGAAGGTACTGGTTTAGCTGACGGTGTAGCTACTGGTGGGGTTTACCTATTAAAGCTTAGTGGCTCACTAACTTCTGAAACTGCACCAAGTGTTGCTGGAGTATTGACCCTAGGTACCGACTTCAACGTTCTATCTAGCGCCTCAACTGACACATTCACAATTGTGTTCAATGAATCCTTAGATGCTTCAAGTGAATACGTATTGGCACTTTCCAATGAACTAACGGATGTTAACGGCGACCCAGTTGGCATGTCGGCAAGTTATGCTGCGCTGAAATCGAGTGCAGTAACTTACACAGAAGGTAGCCTTGCTCAAGCGCAGAAGGTAACTCAGGGTGTAGAGACAATCTTTGCAGGGGCCAATGCAGCCGGCAAGGTTAGCCTTGATAGCAAAGACATCATCTATTCGACGTGGTTTACAACCGAATCGGTTGGCAGCTCTCTTTTCGCAACAAAGGCTGCAACCGCAACAGGATTAGCATCTGCAAACCTTAATAGTGTCTGGAAAGGCAGTGCAAACCCTAATTCTGTCGACCTTACAACAGCTTACGCAATGCAGTTTGTTTCTACTGAAACGTTCAAAACCGCATTAACTAACGATGTTGATTTTGACAAATACATTGGCGGCGGAGATGCAGCAACAATCGCGAAAGCCAAAGGAGCCATCGAACTTATGTACGGTGCCACTGACAATGTTGATGTTAGCCAAGGTTTCGTTCAATTACCTTATTATCTAGAAACAAGTGCTACTGAATGGAATGCACAGCCATTCGAATCGGGTATGCCTAGCCTGGCTAAGGTCTCAAATACTTTAAGTAATAGTGCCGAGCAAGCCAATATGGCAGCCCAGTTAGTTGCTGCAGGCATCGACACAAGCATATTAGCGACGAGTCAAACTGAACAGCTGAAGTTAATCGGTTTAAATTTAACGCTGGTTGACGGCTCACCGCTTGATATTGAAAGAGTGCTCACCAAGTACTCTCCTGTCCCACAAGTTAAATCATTGGAAGCTGTTGAATTCTTGTTGTTTACACCGAATGGTTCTGATCCTGCTAATGTAGTGATCTACCAACACGGTATCACCTCAGCGAAAGAAAACGCTTACGCATTTGCCTACAACTTAGCACGAGCCGGAACAGCTGTTTTAGCGATTGACTTACCGCTCCACGGTACACGTAGTTTGGATGATACTCGTTCGGCAAACGCTGACGTTCTGGCTTATCTAAACTTAGCGAACTTACCCGTCGCTCGCGATAACGTACGCCAAAGTGCGCTTGATGTAATGGGCTTACGCGCGGCTTTAGCCGTATCATCACAAGCAACATTGTTAGGCGCGTCGCCACTTAAAGGTTTTGATTTAACCAAAGGCTCGCAAGTTAAGTTTCTAGGTCACTCACTAGGCGGTATTGTTGGAACGACTGCAGTTGCAGCCTCTAACCGTACGCTCGGTAGTGTCGCAGCTAATTCGCTTTATTCATTCAGTGCAGCAGCTATAGAAAACTCAGGCGGTCAGATATCTAACCTTCTACTGGGTTCTACAGAGTTTGGTCCTCAAGTTAAGCACAGCGTTGCATTGAGCGCTTCAACTGAATACGCAGGTTTCGCAACCGCAAACTGTGGAAGTCTTTCTAATAAGCAGTGCTACCAAACGTTTGAAGCAAACGCGACTGCAGCACAGAAAGCAACCATGACAGCCGCTTTTCAACAGTTCGCTTACGCTGCACAAACTGTGTTAGATACTGTTGACCCATTTACCAATGCTGCTTATCTAGTTGCTTCTGGCTCACCTGTTCTGCCTATTTATATGGGGCAAGTACAAGGTGATGATACAGTACCAAACACTGTGGCAAACGCTCCGTTCGCGGGAACCACACCGTTGGCAACGAAGCTTGGCCTAACAGCCGTTGATTCGAGTAACACGACCCCTGACGGTGCGAAGGACTTTGTTAAGTTCAGTGATGTTGCTGCGCATAGTACATTTGTATTACCGCAAGATACCACTACACCAACACCTTTGGACGCAGGTCATCATGCAAGCATGCAGACACAAGCTGTAGACTTCTTGATCGACAACGCGTTAACTTCAGGATCCATTACTGGTTCCTTCTTAGAATAAGTAATAGTTGCAAGTAAACAAATGCCAGCCTAACCGCTGGCATTTTTGTATCTGTCGTTCGAACAATTTCCCTAATTAACCGTTTGCATAAAACTTTAAAACACAAATGGTTGATCTCAGCTAAAATTAATCAAGACAGAATACCGTACGACCTCTTTCTTTATTGTAAATAAAGTGGATAATAGCCCCGTAATTTAATACCTAATAAATGTGAGTCCATTATGTCTTCTGAAGCTACTATGCTAGAACGCTGCCAATCTAAATGTGAACTATGTGGTTCTGATTCTTCTCTTACTGCATACGCAGTGCCGCCACACAGCCACGTAACAGTGGATCACGGCATCATGGTATGTGACAAATGTCTTGGTGAGATTGACGATCCTAAAGATATCAACCACTGGCGTTGTCTGACTGACAGCATGTGGAGCCAGGAAGCGCCAGTTCAAGTAACGGCATGGCGTCAACTTACTCGCCTGAACACAGAAAGCTGGGCTCAGGACGCGCTAGACATGATGTACCTTGAAGAAGAAACATCAGTTTGGGCACAAATCGGCATGTCTGCTGATGACAAGCCTCTTGATGTGAATGGCGTTGAACTTAAGAAAGGTGACGACGTAACAGTAATCAAAGACCTGCCAATCAAAGGTACTAACCAAGTGATTAAGCAAGGTACTGTTATTCGTGGTATCAGCGTTGGTGACGATCCTAAGCTTGTTTCTGGTAAAACAAACGGCGGTCAATCAATGTACGTAATCGCTGAGTTCTGCCGTAAGAAGTAATCTTACTGTAAGAAATTGATAGAAAACGAAAAGGCGCTAATTGGCGCCTTTTTTCTTGGAAAAATTTAACCTATTCCGTTGTTCTAGAAACCACTGCCTACGTTAAAGTAGATAGCGCGTTCTTCATGGCTTTGCGCATAATCCATCCCAAGGTGCAAACCGTAACGTCTCGCGATTTGGTATCGAAAGCCGACACCTCCGGCATTGACGGTACTGTCGTGGCTTATGCCGTTATCTTGCTTTGCAACCCCTGAACCGTAAAACCCAGACACCTTCCAACGATGAGTGATGCTATACGTCAATTGGCCTTGAATTGTTTCAATCTCATCTCCTTGGTACCGATAAGATGACACCCCGCGTAACGACACGTACGGTTTCGCTGTGGGTGATACAAACAGGTCTTGCTGTTCGAAGCTTTGATAATTTGCAGCCAAGCCTAACGTCCATTTATTGGCAATTGGGATATAGGCTTCGCCATCTATGTTCAAATTTCGGTAATTGTAATCACTGCCAATCGCATCGTCGTACACCATGTAATCTGCAGACAATTTGTAACCTTTGGTTGGATAAAATAAATTATCTCTTGTGTCATATTCAGCCTCCAACCCTAAACCAGAAGTAACCGATTCGTTACCCAAAATTCGGTCTAAAACCATGTTATCAAATTCAATCTCAGACTTAGCTAATAACTGCTTTATTCCCAACATCCAAGGCGTATGCCCAATCCGGAACTGCACCTTTTGTGAAAGTACGGCTACCGAAGTTGACGTGCCTATTCTAAGGTCATGATCTATGGGGCCCCAGTTGATTGATGTGTACAAATCCAAATTCGCAACACCAAAGCCGCCGCCTCCTGTGTAACGAATGGAATCATTCATCCAAGATCGTCTATGGCCACCAAATACAAACCAAGTTTCGTTCTCTGTCCCTACTGCGCCCACTACTGACATTGCTGAGGGTACTAACTGCGCACCACCATCTATGGCAGAAAGAGCAGCTTGCTTTCTTTGTCGCTTTTCCTCATCCGTCTCATGTAAAAACAAACCAGCCACACCGCCGCCGTACCCCACCGCAGGCTCGGTAATCAAAATTGGGATAGGCAAAAAGCCATATGCGTTTTCCGCAAGGTGATGCCCCATATCAAATTGACCATCAACAGGATCATAAAACGATGCGAAAGAAGATGTTGTAAATAAAAAGCAGGAAAGAAGAACAATGCCGCCGCAGCGAGTCATAAAATTTGCCTCATAAAAAAGACCGGGTGACGAAACCCGGCCGAAAGTTTGCTTCCTTGCAATAAACATAGAAATTAAACACTTATTGCCAATAAAGGGGGTCCTTAATCGACGGGCATAGAATAGGCCAAATAATGGTGTTGCCCTACTCCTATATAGAGGATGTCGCCCTACAAAATTAAAGAGCTTTCGAGATGACAGAAACGCAAAAGGCTCATATAAATGAGCCTCTATTAATAAGTTACCTACATTCTTCCTTTGCTAATATTGACTCAATACTCGATCAACATGTTCTTGTATAACAGATAAAACCGATAATTTTACATCCTTCACTTGCTTAGAATGATTGCACCAAAGCGCAAAACCGAATTTGAATCCTTGGTGCATTTCAGACGACTGTATAGGTTCAATGTCGTAATGGGAAAATTCAGAATGAGCAAACGTTTTTGGTAACAGTGCCCACCCTAAACCGGCTTCAACCATTTTAATAACTAACGCCAATTGATCGACTTCTTCGTTATCGGAGCTGATGGTTACTTTTTCTGACATTCCCTCTTCAATAAACGATCTCAAGATAAACTGCTTTGAATTTCTTAACGCTAAAAGTACATCCTCTTGCGCCAAAGATGAGAACTCACCATTTTTTTGAACGAATGGGGAAAACTCAATGTGACCTAGAAAAGTCGCATCAAAGCTGTGTATACCCCGGCTGTCATGCACATTGACTAATCCAAAGTGGTACTCGCCACTTTGAAGGCCCTTCTTAATATCCTTTTTGTTTCGGATTAAAAAGTTCACTCGCATCATCGGGAAATCACGACGCAGTTTCTTTCGAATATCCAAAAGCATTTGATGAGGTATCACACCAGAATAAGCAAAGGTGATGTTTTCCAACCCGCCATAAGAGAGGCTCAATGCTACCTTATCGAAGGTACGAGCTTGTTCAATGGTTTGTTTAGCGTAATGGTAAAGAAGATGCCCGTCTTCTGTCGGCTTTACAGAGCGCCCAACCCTTTCAAATAGGCTTACCGCGAGTTGGTCTTCAAGGTTAGTAATAACCTGCCCGATTGTCGTTCTGTGTTTATTGAGTTTAACGGCGGCTTTGCTGAAAGAGAGTTGGTCATAAACGGTAACGAACGCGAGAAGTTGTTCAATGCTGAAATTCATTTTGTTGTGCTTACTTTTAATCGTTATGTATTTAAATTATCACAGGTTGGCGAAATATCTACTTTGTCAGAATAATATTAGTGAAAATAATTCGTCAATTTGAAACAAAAAAACCTACTTAAGCTAGTAGGTTTTATCGTTGATGTCAAACGAATAACTTAAATGTATTCGATAATTCGAGCTAGATAGTTAAAGTCCCCAGTATCACCGTGGTAATTACGGTAAACATCGACACTGAAATATCTAGGTTGGTCCACTTGAATATGCTCAGCAATTCGCTGCTCGATGGATTCTAGAGTTTCACCTGTTTGCGAGTAAATGTATTTCTTGGTGGTCTTTTGAAGCTGGCGTTCTTTAGCTTCTTTGTGTGTGACGTAATTGTTCACGTCAACCCACTGACCAATGTAGTCAATCTCCACGTAGTCTGAATTTTCTTCAACCATGAACAACGCCGCTTCTTGTTGAACGTCGGCCAGTTGTAGCATGTCGTTATCGACTTTTTGCTGTTCCATTGAGGTCACATTTTGTGCCATGGCAGCGCTAGACGTTGCCATGATAAGTAGCGCTAAAACTGTTTTATTCATTTTACGATATCCCTAAATTAAGGTAATTCTGTTACCCAAGGTTTGCCCTGAGTTGCTTTGTGATAACCATATTCGTATATGGTTAATAAATAGTGTTCATCAAACATGTCTTTGGTTCGTTTGGCGTAACCAAAGTCGTGCTCGATGTAAGTAAATTGCATATCAATGTTGTTGATTTCACAGATGTATTTCATTCGATATAAATCACCACGTGTTTGAGCAAGAGTCAGGCTTGATACGCTCTTTGCTACTAAATCTAGCCCCTTATCTCTCAGCGAGTGGTACGGCGCTTTCAGTGCTCCATTTCGAATAACATCGAGCTGTGGTGGTTTTTCTAACCCAAGAGCATCTGAGATCTGCTGATAGTCGAAGTTAGATGGATTGAAAAATACTTGAGCGGCTAAACCACCATCGACGTGAAGTTCTTCATAACTTTTACCTTCGTACTTCACATTGATAAACTGCGGTGGGAAGACTCCAGGAATAGAAGCACTTGCTGCTAAAACCTTATATATAAGTTCAGACTTATCTGGCATGTCACTATTTGCAATTGCGCCCACATTCCAAATGACAAGCTCTCCAGAATCAAAGTGTGTGCTACCAATAAACAAACGCTTACCGTTGCGGTGTCGCGCAGCAATTTGCTCGATCATCGGTTCAGGGAACGCCTGAGCGATAAATTGATTCAAGTTTTTACCGTCAGTAAAAGCATCTTTAAACACGGTGTTTAAAAAGTTCTTTTTGCCGAGCACCGATTTGTCATTGATGTTTAACATCACCTCCTTCATCTTCGGAAATGCATCTCCGCCGATGAATACAAATGGTGCCATTAGCGCTCCTGCACTGATGCCAGTAACTATTGAGTAGTCTTTCAATTGGCCAGATTCTTCCAGCCCTATCAAAATACCGGCTCCAAAGGCTCCGTTCGCGCCGCCTCCTGACAAAGCTAAGATATTTAGTTGCTCACCTGACACTTTAATTGGCGTTGTTTGATCGATTGGAGAGTATAAGAAGTCTGGGTTCTCACTCGCCCACATACGCAATGGCTCTTTTACTGATATCGCTTCTTCTACAACCACTTCTTTGTAATTGTCTTTGTGTACGCGTACATCCAACGTGTGGGGTGAGCTACATGCCACTACAAGTAATGACAAAGCAACGGTAAAACCCGAGGAAATTAGACGGTTCATAATTAGGCTCATTTAATGTTCTCTAAAATGATTCAGAGACTCTGTTTAATCAAAAGAACAGCTATAAACAGAGAAGTTAATAAATAGGGATAAAGTGAAGTCCGTCTCTTTCTGGGAGTAATATAGCTAGGTTTAGTCTTAGCTCGTAATCTCGTTTGTAGGATGCGACCCATCGAATAGGTACACCCTCCACCACTATCGGAGTTAAACGCTCTACCCGATTTTGACCACGTTGAAATCGTGGGTAGGCTCTACAAATTCATATTGTGCATTGATTGTTTGTAGCTCCCAAGTGCCATAGCTTTTAGTTAGCTCCAACACACCATAGACCGCGTTATTTGCATGTCGGAATGCAGCTACGGGAGACATTCTCTTTATTAACCCTGCGGTAAACAGGCCAGAGATAAGGTCACCGACACCAACCGGTTGTTGAGCAAATTCAATGTTCGGTCGTTGGGCTAAATAACATGCCTTTTTCGTTGCTAAAATCATACTGAACGCGTCATCGGGTAATGAGTGAAGATGCTTCACGAGCACCATCTTTGGACCAAGCTCCAATGCTTTCTTGCATGCTGTAACCGCGTCATAAAGGGAGAGGATTTTAATGCCGGTCAATTCACTTAGTTCAAATTGGTTTGGCACTATAACATCGGCTATAGGAAGCAAGTGTTTAGTAATGGCGGTTCTAACGCCATCCTCAACGATACAACCTTTATCTGGGTCACCCATTACAGGGTCACAAACATAGAGTGCACTGTGGTTCTTTTCTTTAACTAAATTAACCGACTCGGCAACCGCTTTACATTGGTCTGCGCTTCCCTGATAACCCGATAGGATCGCACCACAGTCTTTCAGTACGTTGATGTTGTCTAAGCCTCGAATCAAGTTTCGAATATCATCTGAGCCGAATGTTTGCCCGGTCCAACCTTGTTGATATTGAGTGTGATTAGAGAACTGAACAGTGTGGATTGGCCACACATCGAGTCCCATTCTTTGGATTGGAAAAACCGCAGAACTGTTTCCTGCATGCCCGTAAACCACGTGAGATTGAATAGAAATAATGCTTTTCATGCGTCGCTCTTTCAGTTTGAAATGGATTTGAATACTTGGATAAGACGACTAAATAAACACAACGGAACATCAAGATAGGAAGTTTTATCGATCTAACCACTGTGCTTATTTGGTCGGAATAGCCTCGACATCGCCGAGGCTTATTCTTAATGAGTTGGACGTCATCGGCTTTAAATCATGTATTTGATTCTAAGCCAGACTTGAACTTATGCGTCTTGAAACTCAGCGAAGTACTCATCCAATACAGTGCGTGTTGCACGGCCGATTAGCTCGTACTCGTGGTGAGTAAGGTTCGCTAGTGATACACGTACTGATGCGTGTACTGTGTCGAAACCTTTACCAGGTAGTAAGATTACGCCGGTTTCGTGAGCAAGACGGAATAGGAAGTCTTTACCTTTCTCGTTAGCTTTGAACCAGTCGACAAACTCTTGACCGTAAAGTTTGCCACCTAGCGTGTCTAGCTCTAGTAGTGTGTAGTAATCCACACGGTCTTTGTTCTCTTCGATTGCTACACCCATGTTTTTGTAAAGCGTTGTGTAGCGCTCACGGATGATGCGTTTACAAGCGGCTTTGTAGCGACCTTCTGAGTCCATTAGACAAGTTAATGCAAACATCGCCATTTGTACTTGTTGTGGTAGAGACAGACCTGCAGTATGGTTCAATGCTACGCTGCGGCTATCAGCAACGATACGGTCGATGAATTTGATGTCACGTGGCTCTGGAGTTAGCGTTTTGTAACGGTCGTCCAATTGGCACTGTGTCGCTTCACTGAATGAGCGAAGTGTATCGTCGAACACGTTCTCATCGTGAATACCGATAGTGCCTAGACGCCAGCCTGTTGCACCGAAGTATTTAGAGAATGAGTAAACACATAGTGTGTTATACGGTAGTTTTGCGAACAGAGAAACGAACTCATCTGCGAATGTGCCGTATACGTCATCAGTGATGATGAATAGGTCACTGCGTTGCTCATTCACAAAGTTTGTTAGGTTCTCTAGAGTCTCGTCAGAGAATTTCACTGATGCTGGATTAGCAGGGTTAACGACGCAAAGTAGTTTGATGTCTGTATCTGCCAGTTTCTCGATTTCAGACATTGGAAGCTGCCAAGTGGTCTCATCAAGACGCAGTTCAACGATCTCTAGTTCGTACTCAGAAAGCTCTGGGATTTCTAGGTAAGGGGTAAAGATTGGCGTGATTAGCGCAACTTTGTCACCTTTTTTCAATAGACCATTGTTGAACATGGTTGCGAACGTGTACGTCATTGACGCAGTGCCGCCTTCTGTTGCGAACAGGTCAAAGTTAGTCGTCATTGGCATTGGGCCGTACATCTCTTCTGCGATGTATTGTTTAACCACTTTCTCGATGTTCACTAGCATACGTGGTGGTACTGGGTAGTTACACGCAAGGTAAGCCAGTACTAGCTCGTTTAGGAACGCTTGTTTTTCGATACCTAGACGGTCTTTTGCGTAGCTTAGTGCACGACGTAGGAAGTCAACGCCTTTGTCTGCTGCATATTGGCTTGCGAACGTGTCGAAACGCTCAACGATGCCAACACCATCAGGGATACCACCGAAATCACCACCTAGGTAAGCGTAGTTACGCTCTGCTTCTGCTACCGCAAACTCACCAAGACGGATGAAGGCTTTACGAGGTAGCGTTGCTAGGAAGTTAGGGTTACCACGACCTGCATCAAGAAGTGCACGATCTGGCACAGCTTGCGCCACTTCAATCAGTTTGTCTTTTAGCTCGAATGGGCTTAGGTCAGCGAATTTTGAAAAATCGATAGTTGGAGTTTGAGTAGTCATAATATTTACCTAATAATTTAATATTAAACACTTGTAATTAAATAAAGTGTTTTACTTAAGCGTGATTATTCAGGCCTACCCTATTTTTGATTGGGTAGGTCTGTTAATAAGTTGATGATTTTTTAAATCTATAATGAGTTGTAGGTTTTAATTACATACCCGCATTAACGGTAATAATGCCGACGATAATTGGGCCCCATAGAGTCAGTAACACGTTGGCTACGGCGTAAGTCACAGTAAAAGAGAATACTGGCGTTGCGTTGCCTGTTTTTTCCATCAATGCAGCGAACGCTGGGTTTGCACTTCGACCACCGGTTACACAACCTAAAGCTTCTACCGGATTCTTTATCTTCAATACAAAGTACGAGAAGAAGAA